>JAISRS010000288.1 GCA_031273485.1 Prevotellaceae bacterium | reverse complement strand
ATGTCATGGTTTCAATAATTGCCAGAGGAATAAGTTTCGGCGATGAAATAGAATATACCGACGAAATTACTTTAGGACGTTCAATAAAAGACAGACAACCGTTTAAAAGTTAGAACGATGAACTATAAACGATGAACGATGAACAATAAACGATAAATTATGAGGTATGATGGATGAATTATGATGTATGAGGTATGAAGGATGAACGATGAACAATAAATGAGGTTTAAATAATTAGCCCCGGCAGGGGTTCAAATCCTGCCGGGGCTGCTGAAAAAATAAACGACTTCTCAAAGTTCGCATTTTAATGTTTATCATTCATCGTTTATCGTTCATAATTCATCGTTCAACGTTTATTATTCATACTTTATACCTCATACTTCATACTTTAGTACAGCGGATTTTGAATCAGCAACTGATTGCGATTCATCTCGTCCAGCTTGATAGGGAAGAAGTAAAAGCGATTTTTCCAGTCTCTTTCCTGTACGGGAATGATTTTATATGTCGGATTCTCCTGTCCGTGATAGTAGCGAATGTCCAGCCCGTGTGCATTAACGATCACTTGCGGCGCAATCATCCACCGGCGGATGTCGAAAAAGCGCTGATCTTCAAAACAAAGCTCGATTTTCCGTTCGTGTCGAAGTTTTTCTCGCAATTCGGCGTCGCTGCCCGTTACGTCCGGAAGACCGGCACGCCGGCGAATGATGTTAATATACTGGCGCGCTTCGCCGTATTCGCCCAACTCGATGCAGGCCTCGGCATAGCCGAGCAGGACTTCCGCATATCGGATGAACTGCCAGGGAGTCGTGGTTCGCTCCTGCGGGCTGTTGACTGAAATATCCTGGAACTTACGCAGATAGTAGGAAGTAAACGTACCGTTCCACGTCGTAACGGGATTGTTCAGTGCATCCAGTCCGCCGAGCCACGAACCATTGGGCTGCTCGTAGTTGCCTGTCTGTATGATACCGTGCGGATCGGATGCAATCACGTCGGGCGGGCGCTGGCGCCACTTGGCTCCGTCGAAAAATATGACCGTATAAAACCGCGGCTCCCGGTTGGCGTAGGGATGCAGTCGGTGTTCCGGATTGTTCCAGTCGAATTTTGTTCCGTCAGCCATTTCAAAATCGTCGACCATCGCGTTGATGGGGCTAACATTCGCCCATCCTTTGTAACCGGCCGGAAGATTCTGCTGGGCAATGTGCATTGTCCATATTTGATTGGCGGAAGTGAAGTTGCGGACAAAAATACCTTCGCTGGTCTGCTTGCGCGTAAACACTTCGTCATAGTTGCGGGCAACGGAATCGCCCGGTGCGGGGATTTCCCTGTGGAGACGGTAGATGCCCATGTCCACAACGGCTTTGGCCGCATCCTTTGCGGCTTTCCAGCGCTGGTTCCGGTCGCCGCCGACGTAGCCGACAAGTTCCGGGTGCGCGTATCCGTTTGTCCATGAGGCATTCGAGTTGTAAAGCTCGCTGGCGGCATAGAGCAGGATGCGCGCTTTCAGCGCCAGTGCCGCGCCCTGGGTTGCACGCCCGTAGTTGCTGCCTGTCTGTTCGCGCGGAAGCATTTCGGCCGCCCGGTTGCAGTCGTCGACCAGGAAATTAATGCATTCCTCAAAGCTGTTGCGCTTTGTCTGGAAGTCGTCGTCCAGCGTATAGGCCTTTGTAATGATCGGGATACCGCCGTACAGGAACACCAAGTTGTGATAGTGATATGCGCGCAGGAAATAAACTTCACCGATCAGGCGCTGTTTAAACGCCTCATCCTTGTAGGTGTGCTTCCCGATCTGTTCAAAGAACACGTTACACGCGCGTACACATTTATAATGGTGCTCCCAGCGCATTTTCTGCGCGCGTCCCCATGTATCAAAGAGACCATAGTCGCTGGGCGTGATCAGACTCTTCACCACATTGCCGTGTCCCTGGTCGGAACCGGGATCAAACATGGATTCGTCCGTAAACACGCCGATCATCGGCCGGTCAAAGCTGTGGCCAATGTTCCAATAGATGTTATTCACGAAATGTTCGATCATGGCCAGGTCGCTCCAGACCGCGTCCTCTCCGTACTGATCAAGCGGCTCTCTGTCGAGGAATCCGCTGCAGGCGCTAAGCTGCACGGTTAGTGCCAGACTGAGCACGCCATATTTGAATTGCTGTATACTGTTGCTAAAAGTTTTCATAAGTTACTTATATTATAATGTAAGACTGATTCCTCCGTTAATTACCCGCTGGGCAGGATATGGCTGCGTCTCGCCTCCGATGTCGCTGTGATTCGATTCGGGATCGAAGTCCTTCATATCGGGGCTAAACGTGAAAAGATTATACCCGCTGACGTAAATTCGCAGGTTTTGCAGGCCAAGTTTGTGCGCAAAAGCGGCCGGCACGGTGTATCCCGCCTCCAAAGTCTTGACACGTATGTAGTCTGACTTTTTCAGGAAGTACGTATTCCGGTTATTTCGCCAGTATTCGGCGTCGCGGTTGAAAGCTCGCGGGCCGGTAGCGTCCGGATTATTTATCGTCCAGCGGTTATCGTAGAAATCTTTCGTGAAATTCCCGATATATCCGCTTTCCGTGGAGATATACCGCACGGCGCCGGCAGCGCCCTGGAAAAGAGCGGTGAAATCGAACCCGCGAAAGGACATGCCGATATTTAAACCGCCTGTAAAGCGGGGAACATTGTTTTTGTTAATCCGCAAACGGTCTAAACCGTCGATTTTTCCGTCGCCGTTTATGTCGCGAAAGATAATATCACCCGGACGTGCGTTTTCCCAGTGCGGATATGCGTCTATGGCCGCCTGGTCTCTGAATATCCCGATGGCGTCATAATACATTTCGGTGTCGGGATTCTCCGGATCCGAGGGAATAGGCTTTCCGGTTGACGTCTGCCAGGGCATACGGCCGGGGGCTTCGTCCCAGAACGTGATTTTATTTCGTGCATATCCGCCGTTAAGCGATACCTGAAACTCGAAATCGCGTATCTTCTCCCGATAACGAATCAGGAAGTCAACGCCCTGGTTTAAAACCTTCCCGATGTTCTCGCGCGGAAGCGTAAGTCCGGTGGAGGAAGGCACGGAGGCGTTCCGCATCCACAGGATATTGGAGCGGCGGTAGTCGAAGTAGTCTACTTCAAAGAACAGCTTGCTGTTGAGGATGTAAGATTCAAATCCGACATTGAACTGATCGGCTTTCTCCCACGTAATGTTTCGGTTCGGAATCCGCGCTTCATACAGCAGCTTGCTGGCTTCGGACACGCCGAAGTTATATACATATCCGCTCGTGTTATATCCGTATGAAGAGAGGTACTGCCACTCGTCAATCCGGTCGTTACCGGTTTGGCCATACGAAAGACGCAGTTTTAGCTCCTCGATAAAGGGAATATGCTCCCGCCAAAAGTCTTCCTGTGAAATCCGCCAGCCGACGGAAGCGCCGGGAAAGAAGCCGAAACGGCTGCGACGGGGGAAAATATACGAACCATCGTAGCGCCAGACAAATTCAAAGAGTAGCGCCTCCCGGTAATTGTAATTGACACGCCCGAAATAGTTTAGCCGGGCGTTTTCATACGATGTGCCGGTGTTGTCCTTGTCCTGCCCGCCTCCGGCAAAGAGTTCGGGAATGGCCGTTGAAACGTAATGGCGCCGGAAAGCGTTGAAATCGTTCCCGCGTCCTTCGATGGTCTCCATACCGGCCATTACGTTCATGGCGTGAAGGCCGAATTTCCGCTCGTAACTCAGTATGCCGTTGAGAAGAACGGTTTGCTTGTCGTACATAAAGCGCGTTAGCCGCGGATCCGGGAATGGCACCATCGCCGAATGAAGTACGGGCGTGCCGGAACCGTCCTCCTTGATCGTTTTACCGTCCCAGGTATTCACCTCCCAGGGTGTTTCCCAGAGAGTACGGTTTTGGAGTGACTTGTCATAGCTCGCACTGCCGTTGAAAGACAGTCCCTTAATCCAGGGAACGGTGAGGGTTAGCCGCGCCGTGCTGTTGACCGTGTAAACTCGGTTCCGGTCATAGCCGGCTGCGTTCGTGGCAATGGTAACCGGATTGTTGCCTTCCAGAATATCGGGTCCGGGCGTGCCGTCCGGCCATACGGCATGCACGTTTGGATTGCCCATCGTGGTAGACCGGAATATGGCATTGTAGCCTCTGGTCGGGGAATTGATATTCTCCGTCCGGCCATATAAATCGACGCCGAATTTAATGTAATCCGAGAGTTTAATATCCATATTGCTCCGGATATCGTACTGGTGATAATTGCTTACACTGTTGCGATAAAACGCATCCTGAAACTTCGACCCGACGGAGAAGTGATACTTGATTTCCTCGCGCCCGCCGGTGAGTTGGGCATTCAGATTGTTCTGGCCGGACCAGGGCTTCAGTACCGCATCAAACCAGTCGGTGTTCGGATATCGCCACGGATCGGTTCCCGACGTAAAACGCTTAATTTCATCGTCCGTATAACGAGGTGTCCGCCCTTCGTACTGGTCGATTTCATTCAGCAATGTGGCGTACTCCGAGCCGTTACTCATCCTTGGAATGCGCGTAGGCTGGCTGAATCCCTGGTTCAGGTTGACGGTAATCACCGGTTTGCCTTCTTTTCCCCGCTTCGTGGTAATCAGAATCACACCATTGGCCGCCTCTGAGCCGTAAATGGCCGCCGAAGCGTCCTTAAGGATTGTAATACTCTCGATTGAGTGCTGATCAATCCGCGAAAGGGAGCGCCCGGGCACACCATCGACTACAATCAGCGGATCATTGTTTCCCAGCGTGTTGGAACCGCGTATGCGGATCGTGGCATCATCATTACCCGGCTCGCCACTGCGCTGGATCGTCGTCAATCCGGGCATAAGCCCCGTCAACAGCTGGCTGGCATTTGTAGCCGGGACTTTCACGATGTCGTCACCCTTCACCGTACTGATGGAACCGGACAGGGTCGCCTTCTTCTGCATCCCGTACCCGACAACTACCACTTCCTCCAGCATCTGTCTGTCTTCCAGCAACTGCACATTGATGACCGTTCGGTTTTCCACCGGTATTTCCTGTGTAACATAGCCGATAAATGAAAACTGAAGCACAGCGCCCTCCGGCACATTCAGCGTATACTTCCCGTCTACATCGGTAATATTGCCGACAGTCGTTCCCACCACAATCACATTCGCCCCGATAACCGGTTCGCCGTTCACATCAGTCACCGTTCCCGTGACCACCCTCTCCTGCCCGCTCGCCGTCATTTGCGGAGATAAACCGGACGCCACAAGTGAAAACGTAGACATCATAAGCAGGAACATATACATTCCCGCAACCCTTTTCAGTCTCTTTCGTAACGAAATAAGACTATGCAATCTGTTCGTAATATGTTTTTTCATACATTCACAAAATAAATTTAGTTTATAATTATACTCCGCCTTCCATACAAGGAACGCTTACTTCAAAGTAACATCTGCGTTCTGCCAAATGTTTTTCCAGTGGATAAATATGAAAAAGAAAGAAAAGGAAACGAGGAAAATGAGAAGAATGAAAACATGCTCCGCTCCGTTTAATTATGTGCGTGGAATCACTCCCCGATTCAACGGTTCCATGATTTAAAAGGTGGAAAATCGGACAGTTGACTTGTTGAATAATCGAATCGTTGGATTTTTGAATCCGCGAAATCCAGCCGCGCGAAGCACAATCATGAATGAAAGGAATAAAAAAACGCGGAAGACACCGTCTCCGCGTTTAACCTCAATAAATCCGGCGTCTCTTTATTTCCCGATGCCCTTGAGTCTCCCGATTTCCATCACACCCTGTATTTATCTGCGCTCCATTCGTTTCCGCCAGGGCTTGTCGTTTTTCCCGCCGCTGCGTCTGTTGCTGCCGCGTTCGGAATCGCGTTTTTTCCAGGTGCCGCCACCGTTGAATCTGTTTTTTTCGCCGCTTTTTTCGCCGTTTTTATCCTGCGCCGGTTCCACGGAAATCACCCGTCCGTCCACTTCGTAGCTGTTCATCCGCTCCATCACGCGTTGCGCTTCTTTTTTGTCCACCTCGAAGAAAGAGAAGCTTTCCCGCAGGTCAATCTTTCCGATTTGCACCTTGCCGGGGACGCAACGGTTAATCAGTTCGATCAGTTGATTGGGAAACATGCCGTCGTTTTTCCCGAAGTTAATAAAAAATCGCTTGTAGCCGTCCTCGGCTTTAAATGACCGATGATTGCCGCGTTCCTTGCGGTCTTCCTGCCGGGAAGACTCGTCGACGATGGCGATTTCGTCCGCATCGCGATAGTAATCAAGCATCCGGTTAAACTCGAGCGAGATCAGGCGCTTGATGATGTCTTCCTTTTCCAGCCATTCCAGCTTGCGGAGGACGGAGGGCATCAGTGATGCGATTTCGGCTTCGTTCACCTTTACTTTTTCAATCTGGTCGACCAGATTGAAGAGTTGTTTTTCGCAGATGGCTTTTCCGGTGGGAAGCGTACCCTTTTCAAAAGTTTTGCTGATGATTTTTCCGATTTCCCTGATTTTTCCTTTTTCCCGGATATGGCAGATCGCGATGGAGATGCCTGTTTTGCCGGCCCGTCCGGTACGTCCGCTCCGGTGGGTATACGACTCGGTTTCGTCGGGCAAGCCGTAGTGGATGACGTGAGTCAGGTCGTCCACATCCAGTCCCCGCGCTGCCACATCGGTGGCGACTAAGAGCTGGAGGTTACGGAGGCGGAATTTCTGCATCACGTAGTCGCGCTGCATCTGACTGAGTTCGCCATGCAGCGAATCGGCATTGTATCCGTCCTGAATCAGCTTGTCTGCAATTTCCTGCGTTTCCTTGCGGGTGCGGCAGAAGATGATTCCGTATACGTTGGGATAGAAATCCACGATTCGTTTGAGAGCGAGGTACTTGTCCTTGGCGTGTACCATATAATAAATGTGGCGGATATTTTCGTTGCCTTCGTTTTTCCGTCCAATGACGATTTCGCGCGGTTCGCGCATGTATTTTTTCGTAATTCGGGCGATTTCCTGGGGCATGGTGGCCGAGAAGAGGAGCATGTTTCGCGCAGGCGGCACCTGAGCCAGGATTGCGTTGATGCTGTCCGTAAAGCCCATATTGAGCATTTCGTCGGCTTCGTCGAGAATGACGTTTTTAATGTCGTTCAAATTCACGGTCTTGCGTTCCATCAGGTCGATCAGCCTTCCGGGCGTAGCGACGACAACATGCACGCCTTTTTTCAGCGTCTTGATCTGGCTGTCGATGCTCGACCCGCCATATACGGGGAGGATTTTCAGCCCGTCCATGTATTTGGAGTAATCGTTCAGGTCTCCGGCGATTTGGAGGCAAAGTTCGCGTGTGGGGCAAAGTATCAATGCCTGAGGCTGTTGTTGCTGCTGATTGATGTTTTGCAAAACCGGCAGACCGTAGGCGGCCGTTTTTCCGGTTCCTGTTTGCGCGAGGGCGATCACGTCGTTGTCGTTTCCGAGCAGCAGCGGAATCACTTCCTCCTGTACCGGCATGGGGACTTCGTAACCCATTTCGCGGATTGCCTGCAACAAAGGTGCGGCAATGCCTAATTCTTCAAATGTTTTCAAAATTTATTTCATAAAGATAAGTGGCGGCAAAGATACGTATTTAATTGTAAATGATGAAATATATTTTGCGGCGAATGGCATGGCGGCCGGGAAACGGTTTGCGGCAGCGCAATGTGTGATGAGTCCGACCCTGTTTTTTCCTGCACAAAACGTGTTGTACAACATGAAGGAAAAGCGTTGAAGTTTCAAAATGATTGGTGATATTTGAGCCGTGAATATTTAATTGTTAAAAAAGAGAAGGGCGCGTCCCTGACCTGAATTTTAGAAATACAAAAAATTCCCTATGCTGCTCAAAATTTATCCCGAAAACCCGAACCCGAAAGAAATCAACAAAGTAGTGAAGCTGTTGCAAGACGGAGGCCTCGTGATTTATCCGACCGACACGCTGTATGCCATCGGTTGCGACGCGCTAAACGTGCGCGCCGTCGAAAAAATATGCCGGATCAAGGGCGTCAATCCGCAAAAAATCAATCTCTCCATCATCTGTTCCGACCTTTCGAACATCAGTGCGTACGCAAAAGTCAACAATGCTGCCTTCAAGCTGATGAAGCGCTGTCTGCCAGGCCCCTACACTATCATCCTTCCCGCCAGCAACGAATTGCCGCGGATTTACAAAAACCGCAAGGAAATCGGCATCCGCATTCCCTGCCACTCGATTCCCTGCGAATTGGCGCGCGTGCTGGGGAATCCCATTCTCACGATGTCCGTGCATTACAACGACGATCAGAGCGAGTATACCACGGATCCCGAACTGATTCACGAACGTTATGAACACCAGGTCGATCTGGTGATTGACGGGGGTTATGGCGGACTGGACGTCTCGACGATCGTGGACTGTACTTCCGATAAATTTGAAATCATCCGGCAGGGAAAAGGGGAGTTGTGATGACGGATGAGGAAATACCTGCGCGAGAAGGATTTACGAGGATTCAAAAAGCCGTGTTCATTCCTAAAACCAGTATCCGAAAGAAAACGTCACGTTATTCTGATATAATTGCGATTCGTTCGCCTGTTTGCGGGTCTGCCGGTCTATGAATCCGGTATACGTGTAAATGGAAAAAAAGACTTTCCGGCATTCCACATAAAAGCCCATTCCCGAGCCAATATCAAAGGGGCGGAATTTTCGTTCATCCGGCACTTTTTCCTCCCGAATCTGTGTCGAAACCGAAACGGAGGGGCCGCCATATACTCCGAATCGCCAATCATTCACCATGATTTTATACGCAAGATGAATCGGCACCTGTATGGAATAGTAGTTATATTCGTTTTGTTCTACTCTGAAATGAATCGGATTCTCAGCCATGTACTCCAAATAGTACGCGCCGCCCAGACTGGCAAAGGACAGTTCCGGACGCAGCGAAAACTTCCGGGAAAGAGGGATATCCATCAGTCCGGCTACGCTGAAACCCACTCGACCGCCGTATGTCACCTGCTCTTCTATAATCTGCGTTAAAGAAGCGTAGGAAATCCCTGCGCGAATGCCAAATGTAATCTGTGCGTTTACCGCAGACGAAAACATTATGATAAAACCTGTGAACATCCATTTTTTCATCCTGCTCCTCGATTTGAATAAACAAAGTTACATATTATTTCTCACAAACCGTTTCATCAGGTGTTGAAAAATAATATTGGCACCTTCTAAAATATGCTGTACCTTTGAATCGCTCATCCAAATGCAATGTGATATGCAGAATCGGACGGGCAGAATAAACTTGCGTTTTTGAAAACAAATTAAGTAAAAATATTGCAGAAAAATTATATGGAATCATTCGTTCATTTGCATGTACACACTCAATATTCCCTGTTAGACGGGCAGGCTTCTATTGATGCGCTGATTGACAAAGCCCAAAACGACGGGATGAAAGCCCTGGCTGTAACCGATCATGGAAATATGTTCGGAATCAAAGAATTTTACAATAAGGTAAAAAAGAAAAACAGCAAATATTCCGGAATCATCAAGGATTGCGAAAAAGAATTGAAAACTCTCAACAATAAGGAAAATCCGACTCCGGAAGAAAGACTGCGTATCCGGAAACTTTCTGAAAAAATCCACGAATGCAACGGGAAAATATTCAAGCCGATCCTCGGATGCGAATGTTATTGCGCCCGGAACGGACGTGAAAATAAAACCGCGAAGGAAGATCTTGGCGGATGGCACCTGATTGTATTGGCAAAGACGTTGAAGGGATATAAAAATCTGATTAAAATGGTGTCACTGTCGTGGACGGAAGGTTTTTACAGAAATCCCCGCATTGATAAATCACTATTGGAAAAATATCACGAAGACCTGATTATTTGTTCAGCCTGTCTGGGAGGTGAAATCCCCCAACTGATCATGAACGGTCACAAAGAGAAAGCCGAAGAATCTGTTTTATGGTTCAAAAAACTCTTTGGAAACGATTTTTACCTGGAACTTCAACGCCATGAAACACATGATCCGAATGCCGATCAGGAGATTTATCTCAAACAACGGGAAGTCAACAGAGAATTAATTGAAATAGCGCGCAAACATTCAATCAAGTTGATCGCTACTAATGACGTGCATTTTGTCAACGAAGATGATGCCGAGGCGCATGATCGACTGATCTGCCTCAGCACCGGCAAAGATCTGGACGACCCGAAGCGGATGCGTTATTCCCAGCAGGAATGGATGAAAACCACGGCTGAGATGAACGCCATTTTTGCCGATATTCCCGAAGCGCTCGGCAACACGCTGGAGATTGCCGACAAGGTCGAGTTTTATTCCATTGATTCCGAAGCGTTGATGCCATTTTTCCAAATAGACCCGTCATTCGGCACAGAAGAAGGATACCGGCAAAAATATTCCGAAACGGATTTAATCAAAGAATTTGGAGAAAAAAATTATCTCCGCCTTGGCGGCTACGATAAAGCCATTCGTATTAAACTCGAATCCAATTATCTCGCTCATCTGACAATGGAACGTGTCCGTGAACGCTACGGGGAACATATCAGCGATGAATTGAAAGACCGTATCGAATTTGAGTTGAATACGATGAAAACCATGGGATTTCCGGGCTATTTCCTGATTGTGCAGGATTTTATCTCCGCCGCCCGCAATATGGGCGTATCTGTTGGCCCCGGGCGTGGTTCCGCCGCCGGATCGGTAGTCGCTTATTGCCTGGGCATTACCAATATTGACCCGATAAAATATGATTTGCTGTTCGAGCGTTTTCTCAATCCCGACCGTATTTCCATGCCCGATATTGATATTGACTTCGACGATGACGGACGGAGCAAAGTGTTGAAATGGGTGACGGAAAAATATGGACAAAATCGTGTCGCTCATATCATTACGTATGGAACAATGGCCGCTAAAATGGCGATCAAAGATGTAGCGCGTGTTGAAAGACTGCCCCTGAACGAATCCAACCGGCTGGCCAAATTAGTGCCGGATAAAATCCCGGATCAGAAACTTACGCTTAAAAATGCGATCGAATACGTCCCTGAACTGAAAGAAGCTGCTCGCAGCCGTGACCCTCTTTTGCTTAACACGTTGAAATATGCACAAAAACTGGAAGGAAACGTTCGTAACACCGGCGTACATGCTTGTGGAATCATCATCGGACAACAGGATATTTCGGACATCGTTCCCGTCAGCACCGCCGAAGATAAGGATACCGGCGAAACGATCCTCGTCACTCAATATGAAGGCTCTGTCATTGAAGATACGGGATTGATTAAGATGGATTTCCTCGGATTGAAGAATCTTTCCATCATTAAGGAGGCCGTTGATAATATTGCGCAAACGACCGGAATACAAATAGATATAGATCATATCGACCTGAACGACGTCAAAACGTATGAGCTATTTTGCCAGGGCAAAACAACCGGAATCTTCCAGTTTGAATCGGCCGGCATGCAAAAATATCTGAAGGAGTTACAGCCATCCAAATTTGAAGACCTTATTGCGATGAACGCTCTCTACCGGCCGGGACCGATGGATTATATCCCATCTTTCATCGCCCGCAAGCATGGAAGGGAAGAAATTCATTATGATATTCCCATAATGG
Organism: Prevotellaceae bacterium; assembly: GCA_031273485.1. Lineage (GTDB taxonomy): Bacteria > Bacteroidota > Bacteroidia > Bacteroidales > UBA932 > JAIRLF01. Next base: position 22,484 of record JAISRS010000288.1, on the reverse strand, counting down.
AGCGTTACCTGAAAGACACTTACGGCATTACCGTCTACCAGGAACAGGTGATGCTTCTTTCCCGTCTGTTGGCCGGTTTTACTCGCGGCGAAAGTGATTCGTTGCGTAAAGCCATGGGCAAGAAATTGATAGATAAAATGATGGAGATGAAAGAAAAGTTCATCTCCGGAGGACAAGCCAATGGACATGAAAAATCCGTACTGGAAAAAATCTGGAAAGACTGGGAAAAATTCGCCTCTTATGCCTTCAATAAAAGCCATGCCACCTGCTATTCCTGGATTGCATATCAAACTGCATATCTGAAAGCCTATTATCCGTCGGAGTACATGGCAGCTGTATTAAGCCGGAATCGCTCAAATATCAAGGACGTGACAAAAATCATGGACGAATGCAGATCAATGGGTATCCAAGTATTAGGGCCGGACGTCAATGAATCGGTATTGAAATTCGGTGTAAACAAGCAGGGCGACATCCGTTTCGGATTAGGCGCCATCAAAGGCGTGGGCGAAACAGCCGTCGAAAATATTCTGGAAGAACGGAAAAAAGACGGCCCATTTAAAGATGTGTATAATTTTGTTGAGCGTGTCAATCTATCTGCATGCAACAAAAAATCAATTGATTCGCTCGCACTGGCCGGAGCATTCGATAATTTCAATATCCGGCGGGAACCGTTCGTTACACCCAACGAAAAAGGCGATACTTTTTCCGAAGTCATCATACGTTATGGTAACCGGTATCAGTTGGATAAAAAATCGACTGAAAATTCGCTTTTTGGCGATCTCGAAAGCATCGAGATTTCCAAACCGGTAATTCCGGCATGTAAACTCTGGAACGATCTGGAACGACTTGACAAGGAGAAAGAACTGATCGGGATTTATTTATCGGCACACCCGCTGGATGAATACCGCATCATCCTGACTCATGTATGCAATATCGGAATGGCTGAAATAGGTGACCGTGAGGCTTTAAAAGGAAAAGAACTGTTGTTGGGCGGTATTGTAACCGGCGTCCGGAAAGATGTGACAAAAAACGGAAAACCATACATCATCGCCAAGATGGAAGACTTTACGGGAAGCGGAGAAATTGCGCTGTTTGGAAATGACTATATCGAATACGGCAAATACTGTGAGTTGGGTATGTATCTGTTTATTAAAGCGACAGTACAGCCCCGGCAATGGAAAGAATCGGAACTGGATTTTAAAATCAAATCCATTCAATGGTTACAAGATGTAAAGGACACTCTGATCGAAAAAATTAAAATCTCGCTTTCCATTAAAGATTTGAATGATCGTACCATTAATGAACTCGCCGTCTTTATTAAAAATAATCCGGGGAAAACTCAATTATATTTTAAGGTGATGGACGGAGATAGTCACGTAGCGTTAAACCTGTTCTCAAGAAGTATCCGCTTCCATGTCACACAGAGTTTAATTGACTATATCAATGAAGCGGAAAATATTGATTTCACCATTAATAAATAATTTTACTTTTGATACGAATGGTTCAGAAAAACAATTTGTATCTTTGTACCGCATATTATTTATTAAACACATTTAAATTATGGCACTGATAGTTACTGATGAGAATTTCAATGAGTTATTAAATGAGGATAAACCCGTCGTCCTTGATTTTTGGGCGGAATGGTGCGGCCCTTGCCGAATGATTGCCCCCATTATCAACGATCTGGCTTCCGAATACGAAGGACGCGTTATTGTTGGCAAGGTAGATGTAGATAATAATGACGAAATCGTTAACCAATTCGGTATCCGAAACATTCCTACCGTTCTGTTTTTTAAAAACAAACAGATTGTAGACAAGCAAATTGGGGCTTCGTCAAAAGCAGCTTTTGTTGAGAAAATAGAAAAGTTGCTGTAACCCGACTTTATAACGGCGGGGGCAGCAAAATAAGATTCATTTTGCTGCCCCTTTTTTGTTTTTCCTGATCTCCAATCCGGTTTGCAGGTAAAGCAGCAATGCGTTTTCCAAATATTTCATTTTATGGATTTTTATCATTCTCGCTATCCGTCTTATTATCAGCGGAAATGTCATATCTCGGATCAGATTATCTTTTTGAGCATGAAAAAAATCATCGGATTATTTGGAGGATTTGTTTTTTCTCCATACTTTTGTAATGAAATCAAAATTGTAGTAATTACAAATATATGAACTCAACGCAACAATATCTGACGATACATGGCATCAAACCTTCCGTCCAGCGGTTGGCAATCATGGAGTATCTCCTGAAACACCGCACGCATCCTACGGCAGATGAGATATATACGGTATTATTGCCGGATATGCCTACACTTTCAAAAACGACGGTTTATAATACCTTAAAGTTGTTTGTACAACATGGCGTTGCGTTATACGTAGATATTGATGAACGAAATGCGCGGTTTGACGGCGAAATGAAAACACATGCGCATTTTCGATGCAAGAAGTGCGGTTGTATCATAGACGTTCCATTGCCCGATATGCAAAGTCTTCTGCCGGACAGGCCGGATTTCTTCATCGACGAAGCATATATTAATGTGAAAGGGCTTTGCAAAGCATGTAAATTGTGAAATAATGGTTATATAATGAGCTGAATGATTAGAATTATTAATTTTTTAAACTGACTAAGAGATGAAAAAGAAATTTATTTGTACTGTATGCGGTTACGTTCACGAAGGTGATTCCGCTCCTGAGAGATGCCCTCAATGTAAAGTTCCGGGCAGTAAATTCAAGGAATTGAATGAAAATGAGGCGCTGAGTTTCGTCACAGAGCACGAAATCGGCGTAGCCAAAGGCTGTGATGCGGAAATGATCAAAGATCTGAATGCGCATTTCACGGGTGAGTGTACCGAGGTCGGCATGTATTTGGCAATGAGCCGCCAGGCCGATCGCGAGGGTTATCCCGAAATATCCGAAGCTTTCAAGCGTTATGCATGGGAAGAAGCTGAACATGCATCGCGGTTTGCCGAATTGTTAGGCGATGTGGTTTGGGATACGAAAACGAATCTGGAGAAACGAATGAATGCGGAAAGTGGAGCTTGCGCCGATAAATTCCGCATTGCCAAACGTGCGAAAGAGCTTAATCTGGATGCCATCCATGACACGGTTCATGAAATGGCGAAAGATGAAGCCCGCCACGGAAAAGGTTTTGAAGGTCTTTTCAAACGTTATTTCGGGAAATAAAATGAAAAAGGCAGCTCCGTTTGGAACTGCCTTTTTGTTGTTCACAATAACGTAAAACGTTATGCTTTTTTCTTTTTCAATCTGCCCCGCTCTTTTTTCAATGTATCCCAAATAATATACCCAAACAGACCTAACAGAATGATGGCTACGGTATAAGAAGCAACCAATGAAAGTCTCGCACCCTTGTAGTACATGTCGTCTATACACTTAAATTCGATCTTGTGATTCCCCGCAGGCACAGCCAGTCCGCGGAGGATATAGTTTACCCGCACCAAAGGCGCCTCTACACCATCTATGTAAGCATGCCACGTCTTGTAAAACACCTCTGAGAAAACGGCCAGACGGGGTTGCTCGCTATTGCTTTCATAAATCAGATAACCCGGATTCGCATAATCCGCCAGCCGGATCACAGCGTTACTGTCCGTTTCATGTTGCAGCGTTTCCCAGGCAGGCAAGTTCTCCTTCCAGACAATGTCTATGATTGCCGTCTGCGCCGGGTCAAAGTCTTTCAGGGCCACAATCTCCTCGTCCGGCGAGTTGACCCACTGCAATTTGTTCACAAACCAGACATTCCCTAATGCCTCACCATTGATCTGTACTTGGGGGCCTTGTTCAGACGGTGCAATCACATAACGGGTGTTGAGCATGTTCAACACATTTTTGTTGATACTCTGCGAGAGATGGTAGTCGATAATATCCTGATAACGACGTAATTTGGCCGGACTATATCCTCCGACGGATTTATGAAAATAAGATGTCTCGGATTCATTAAACGGATTCTTCGTTAAATTAAATACCCGGTAATTCGGATCTTTGTCCTGTAATATCTGTTGATCGGCCGGAGTAGCGACGATTTCTTTCGCTTTTTTCTTTGGGACAAAACTGTCGTGGTTTATAAAACGTTTGTCTACCGTCCACAAATCAATAAAAATTAATCCGCCGAAGATGATTGCAAGATAAGCGATTTTGAACGGTTTCCTGAGATAAAACCATAACGTCCCTGCGGCTAAGGCGATGAAAAAGAATGACCGCCAGGCATCGGAAGCCAACATCTGTTTGCGGTCGGCCACTAATGCCGCCACGAGTTCCGGAAAATTCTTGTAATTGGCGTCTGCCGGCGCCGAAAAACTCATCAGATTTCCGCCAAACAATGCGAAAAACAAACATAATCCGCCCGTAATGCCTGTAGCGATATACAGCGCACGGAGGTATTTTTCCTTATTCGGTTTTTCCAGAAAGGTTTTCAACGCCAATACGGCCAAAGCCGCCATCGTTATCCCGGCAATAACCAGTGACATGGAGGGTGCACGAAACTTGTTGTACAGCGGCAGATGATAGAACAAAAACTCGTTGACCAGTGGGAAATGCCTCCCCCATGCCATGATGACAGAGATAATCGTTGCCACCAATAACCACCATTTCTCAGGGCCTTTCACAATTATTATCCCCAACAGAAATAAAAAGCAGACAATGGCTCCTGCGTACACCGGCCCTGCAGTAAACGGCTGGTCGCCCCAATACATCGGGGCATACTTGCAGAATTGAGCAGCCTGGCCTGTTGGGCGCAACACGCTGTAACATTCGGATTTCGTTCCGATGTCATAATGCGAACTTGATCCCAGAAAATTGGGAATCAGCAATGTCATCGTTTCACTCCGTCCATAGCTCCACGCGTAGGCATAGTCGATATCCAATCCGGAAGATGTTTTTTCTCCTTGCGCATTGTTTTGCAATACAGCGCCTCCTCGCATTGTTTCTTTCGTATAATCAGCGGTAGTGAGCAGTGGCCCTAATGCCGGCGCGATGGCTAAAAACGCTACGACGAGCAAAAGTACGGAAGATTTGAAGTAGTCTTTAAGAGTACGCTCCCGGATGGCATAAATCAAATAAACAATTGCCAGCACTACGATTGTTATCAGTAGATAATAACTGATTTGCTGATGACTCCATACCACGTTCATGCCGGTAAAGAGTAGTGTGACAATTATTCCCCAGAGGTATTTTTTTCGGTAACAGAGAATAATACCCCCAATTATCGGCGCCATCGTAGCCATTACTAAACCTTTATTCATGTGTCCGGCTCCGATAATAATCAGATTATACGACACGAAGGCATAAGCAATCGCCCCGACAATACTCAACCACGGTTTACATCCCAACGATACCAGAAAGATATAAAATCCTAATAAGTAGATATAAACTAACCCCACATGATAGCCGGGTAAATCAAGGATAAAAAGTCTGCACACATGTGCAAAGATATTATACATCGGCGGCATATAGGTATAATTAGCCGGCATCCCACCGAACATGGCATTCGACCAAAAAGCATAATCTCCTGTTTGTTGATGGTAATCGGCTAAATCTTTTCCCCATCCTCCTGCGCTGGTTAGATCCCCCTGTATTAAGTCTTTGTTGTCAAAGACAGCCGGAGCAAAATAAGTTATGGTTAACCCTAAAAAGAGTAGTACGGCTGCCAAGTGTGGCACGATTTTTTTTAATCTGTCTTTCATCTTATTTAATATAATGTGGATAAATCAATCATGTTAATATGAATAATTGGCTTACAAGCAAGTTTATACCCTTCCTTTAAACCATTTCGCCGAATAAAACCGGATGGCAAACCAGAGATGTAACAGCATTGTGGAAGGCTTGCCATAATATTTGCACATAATAGCATAACGTTCTTTTAAGGAAGCTTTCCGGTTAGCCGTTGTCAATCCTTCATATAAATAGTTTACCAAACGCAACCGGGAATTGACAATCGTCCCTGCATTTTTCATGCACCGGATACACCAGTCAAAATCAGCCGAAAAACGGTATTGCAGATCATATTCCGGAGTGATGCTGCGTTTCGTCACAAATGCCTGATGACAAACTAACATTCCCATGCGGAAACTTTTCCATGTTAGCACTTTCGGCGCTTTCAACCGGCGTGCGGCAAGGATATTCCCCTTCCTGTCCATCAAGTCCGTTTCACCATATAAAACATCCGGCATCCCGTTTTGTTCTGCCACCATTGCCATGTCTGCCACTGTATTCCCGTGTTGCAACGTATCGCCGGCATTTAGAAACCATACATAATCTCCTGTTGCCATCCGCAATCCTTTGTTCATCGCATCATACAATCCTTTGTCCGGCTCACTTATCCAAGAAGAAAGCCCGGGGGCATATTGCCTGATCATATCCACCGTTCCATCCGATGAATTTCCATCAATAATGATATATTCAATATGAGGGTATGATTGGCTCAATACGCTCAAAATCGTATGTTCCAATACCTTTTCAGCATTGCAGGTGATGGTGATAATGGAGAATTGTATATTACTTTTATGATGATGTGACATTGTGTTGCGAATAGTAAATAGTTCGTTTTACTGACATTCCATGGAATAAAAATTGTCATTTGTTTTTAGTTTCGTGATATTCTTCTTCTGTATTAACAGACCAAATGTTATCTTTTGTTTTCACGTCGTTTCGGATGTTGTTAACGGCGACCATGGCTGTCATCATGGAGTGATCCATATTATTATAACGATGCTGACCGTTCCTTCCTACACAATATAAATTTTCTATTTTGTCTAAGAATAATTTTACCGTATCCAATTGGTAATAACTCCCAAAATAAGAAGGATACGCTTTTCTGACTTTTATCTGCGTCGCATCCAGAACATCCTTCTCTTCCAGAATGTCAATCTTTACCAACTCACTAATTGCCATCTTGATGAAATCATCTTTCTGCATTTTCCACATCTCGTCGCCTTCCGTGCAGAAATATTCCAGCCCAATCCACATCGTGTTTTCGTTGTCGGCAACCAAGTAGGGCGACCAGTTGTTAAATATTTGCATACGACCTATTTTCACATCCCGTTCTTGGATATATATCCACGTGTCGGGGATACGATTTTTGCAGGTTTCGATCTTTGTCCGGTTTCTGATTTTTAGTTTGTTGACTAATAGCCCGACGGTGATAAAGTCGCGATAAGGTAATGCCTGAGCCACTTGCTTTACGTCTTCGGGTATTTCCGTGCCGCGGAGGCTTGCCACCAAATCTTTCAGTGGCATCGACGAGATAAAACAGTCGCAAGACCGAGCTTCTGTTTCTCCACTGTCGGAACGGACTGTCACAGATACGACACGCATACTCTCAACATTCACCTCAATAACTTCATGTTTTTTATGTAATTCGCCGGAGAGATCGACGATCTCCCGTGCCACGATTTCCCACAACTGCCCCGGTCCGTATTTGGGATAAATAAATTGCTCTATCAACGATGTCTCAATTTGTTTTTGACGAATATCCTTTGATGAAGCGAACCGTTTACTCACAATATCCTTCAGCACCGCAGCCAGCGACAGCCCTTTCACCCGCTGACTTCCCCAGTCTGCGCCCAAAGCCGACGGATGGATGCCCCAAACCTTTTCCGTATAGTCTTCGAAGAACATTTTGTAGAGAGGTTTCCCAAAGCGGTTGATATAAAAATCTTCCAGCGACAGTTCCTTGCGTTTGAAAAGGAGGGATTGCAGATAGCCTGCTCCGGCTTGGATTGTACGCCGGAGTCCCATATTGCGAAACGTTTCCGGTTTCAGTGCAATAGGGTATTCGAAGAACTTGCGAAGGTAAAATATCCTTGATACGCGCCGACGCACGAGCATGATGCGTTCCTCGTCGGAGCGTGAGGGTAAGGGTGTGTTCTGTACGGGCATCATCTTTGCCCACCATTGCATAATCGTGTCATCTTTCGAGAAGAAACGGTGTCCGCCGATATCCATGCGGTTTCCTTTGTAGCAGACGGTTTTGGATATGCCTCCTATATCGTCGGTAGATTCATAGACGACGGGGTGGATGTCCGTTGTCCGCAGCAATTCCAGAGCGGCTGTCAGACCGGCCGGACCTGCTCCGGCAATGATTGCCGTTTTTCGAGATTTACTTTTTTCAGTCATTTATGATGGTCTCAATGTTACAGTTTCCATGAGGCAAATGTTGACTGTATTCATGATCGTTCCGTTTTATAATGATGCGAAGATAAGAAAATTCCAAGTGACGGGCAAAGGATGACTGACATAAGTCAATGTATGCGTAACTTTTGTCAACAATGATTGTCGCTAATCAGCTTGTACATCATTCAAATAAGGGTTTTGGGGTAACTCATAATAATAATAACCTTTTTTTCGAAGATTCTCTTTGGTTTTTTCGTCCGGAAGTTCTTTAAATAAAACGGCAACAAGTCTTTGATAGGGGATAATTCGCAATTTAGTCAGAATATTTCTAAGCACCGACTTTATATTATTTTTTTCAACTCCATTAAAATAATAAAATGCAACAGCAGGAAGCCCTATTCCCATGGCTATTTTTTCAAATTCACGTTGAGAAACTTTATATACATAATTTCCGACAATCTCAAATGAAAATCTATTTTTCCAAAATTTACGACTTCTTAATGGCATTTTCTTCGTATCCAAAATATTACATAGAAACAGAAGAAAAGGCATTTTAAATATCGGATCAAGAGGCTCCGAAATAACTATGCCTTTCTTTGCGCAGCGTAACATTTCGTAAACAGCAATATAGGGACGGGGAAAATGATGATAGGTTTCACGACATAGAAAAAAGTCAAAAGTATTATCTTCAAAAGTCATTTTTTCGGCATTTTGTTGTGAGTATGCTTTTATAAACCCTTCTTTTTGTGCTATTTCTAAAAATGCAACACCAATATCAGCTGGCAATGCCTCTTTACAAAGAGGAGCAATCCGTGTAGCATCGGTTCCATAGCTATCCCCCATCGTCAACCATGTGTCTTTCTTTTGTAACAGAGGCAATAAGTGGGCATAAACTGGATTTGTATCCAACTTTTTGATTGTTGCATATATTTCTTTCAATTGCTCGATGATTTGATTTTTTTCAAATCGTTTTTCTAACCAGTGTTGATGAGCATCGTAACTCTTTTTTTCTTGAAGTTGCATGATTTAATTTAAACGGTTTCGCGTTTTTTTATTTTGTGTTCAATTTACCTATAGCAACTTAAAAAATCAGCTGCCATTGTTATGCGTTCGAATGTGTTTTTCCCAAAAACTTTCATATTCATACTTTTTATACGCATGACACGCAAACGGCAATTTATTGTCCGTTAGTTGATAGAGACAGGAAGGCGCTATCTCAAAACAAAAACTTGCGGCTGTCGTTACATCCGGAACTTTGAGGGCAATCTTTGTGTTACTTAGAGCATCAGCCCAAAAGCAATCTTCGGGAAGAACATCCTCGGTCAAATGCAGTAAACAATATTCTATGGTTTTAGGAGAGAATATTAGAAAAGAAAGAAGTTTTAATGTTTTAATCATCATTGGTATAAGTTTCTTTTTTCGTATATTTTTTACATAAAAAGGGAAAACGGACAATGGCATGTTCCTGTCGAAACGTTCTAAAAAAGCGGAAACCCTGCGTAACGAAACGCCACCATTACCCACTTTATACAGTCGATTGCTTTTTTCGTATTTACCTCGCCCATAGTGAATCAGCCATGGAGCGCCGATATAATCAAATCCTCTTTTGCACCAATCTTCCAATTCGTCTTTGAAAACAAATCCATCTAATTGATAAATAAATATATAATCTTCCGTCGTAAACCTCGAATAAAAATCACGGCTAAGCAAAAGGCGATTATAAGAATTAATACTTAAGAAAAATTCCTTATCAAAATATTCAAATTTCGGATTGACGTTTGTTTCATCGGCTAATTGCGTATAAACAGCAGTATCAAGTTTACAATGTGTAACAAAAGTAACGGAGTAACGATACAATATGTTAAAACATTGTTTCAGGGATTTAATTTCATCTTCCGATAAATCCTTTTTATATACGGGTATGACTATAGTTATTTTCATTTTCATCTTCTTTGTAGTTACACAAAAGTATAATGTTCCCCAAAATTCGGACAGCGAGTTAAGACAAAAAAGTATTAATTTTGTTGTATGAAAAGTAAGAGAAAATTTACATCATCTTTTAAGGCAAAAGTGGCGATAGAAACCATCAAGGAACCGTCGTCATTGAGTGAACTAAGTTTACGTTACGAACTGGAAGCAAGTCAAATTTCAAAATGAAAGCGGGAGTTTTTAGAGAAATCGGCATTAGTGTTTGAAATCGAAGAACTTTCTTTAATATAGCTCATTAATAATCATGCAATAAATATCTCAACGTCCGCCTTACGGAAAAAAAATTATACGTAATTATCCGATTATCTATTTCTTTATTATCCATTACATACTCGGGATGTTTTAATGGAAAATGGACGGGTTTGCTCGGAATACAGTCTTTCGTACCGCTTTTTTTTGTGTTTGTAGCATTCGGATTGTTGAAACCAATATTGGTAACTAAATTCACTGACGGATAAATGGAAAGTTGATTTTGGGTTCGCAACATAAATAAATATTGAGCATCCCATGTATCCATACCTCTTCCGCTTACAGCATCGGAAATAAAGGAAGAAAAATATACTTTTTCTTTTAAGTTTCGAAATAGATTTTTTGTCTTTCTTTTGTTCTTTTGAGCCTGCTCCCAATAGGTGAAATGAATATCATAATTTTTCCAAACTCTGCGCCAGGACGCCCAGCCCCAAATATGCGCGAAGAAACAAAAATCGTAACTTAATCCGTTTTTGAATATTCCGGGAAAGAAGCAGTCGCCGCTGATATGTCCGATTCTGTCGTCGTCTTTGTAACGAATCAGCAATTCTTCACAAAAAGGGAAAAACGATAAATCCGGCAAACAGTCATCTTCCAAAATGACGCCATATTCTTCTTGTTCAAAAAACCAGGTAATAGCCTCCGAAACAGCGATTTTACATCCCAGATTTTTCTCCCTGTACAAAGTTTTCAATTCGCATTGCCAATCTATCCCCTCAATAATAGCACGTACTTCCGTACAACGCTTTACTTCATCCGGACGTCCTTCTCTTGCGCCGTCTGCCGCCACGTATAAATGGGTGGGTTTGATTTGCCGGATACGCTCAAAAACCTGCGCCGTAGTGTCCGGGCGGTTAAATATCAAAAATAATACGGGAATGTTGTACATAGCGAATAATATTAAATTAATAAATTCGTCACAAAGGCGTTCCGCATTTTAAATTCCGCTTCCGGTAAACCATATTCAAGACTGCGGGATATCATATTTCGTGTACTAATCTTCTGATTTTTTATTTTTATTCTCATTTTTGAGCGATTTCAATCTTGCATGAATTAAACCTCTTCTAAAATCAAAAGGAGGTTCTAAACTATAGTTTGGCTTTTCCCATAGATATAACATATACCCGTTAGAAGTCCGGATGTCATAATTCCTGTTACGCAACCACTCGGAAAAATATTGAGTATCGCCATTACGATGATAAGTACATAGCAATATGTCGTCTATTCCATCGTTCAGTGTCTGATTTGCCCCGGACAGGACAGATTTCTCTGCCCCTTCCACATCCAATTTTAAAAGTGTTGGCTTTTCCCTGTTAAGAAAATAAGTATCAAGGGATATATACTCACCTTCATCACGGTCGGAAACATATTTGTTGACTATTGTCACTTTATCTTTCCACGGATAAAATGTTGCTTCTAATGCTTCAATCCATTCGGCATCCGTTTCAAACAAATACAGTTTCTTTATTTCATCAACATATTTAAGACTGAAATTCCCTTCAGCCGAACCTATATCGGCAAAAACCGTTTCGTCCGTTATCGTTAATTTATCGAAGTCGTAGTTATGCGGTGACAGATCGTCCTGTTCGGCACATAAACTATTGTACAATGAAGCAATCTCTCCTTTCCTCATTCCTTTTTTAAAATACAGGCGATGCCCTTTCTCCGTCAGGACAAAAGGTAATCCCCTTTCCTCATCCGATAATACCTTTACTTTCCGGCGACGATATTTCACCATATACGGATAGTTGAAAACACTCACCAAATGATATTGCAAAAATTTCAAAAACTGCTTTCTGTCGTTTTCATCCAAATTGGGACAAGGCTTCTGCAAATAGGTCTCTACACGTTTCGTCAATAAATATCGCGGAGTTTTCTTGATTTTCTCCGCTTGATATTTAAATAAACTTAGTAAATTCAATATGTTGTATCCAATCATAATTGTTAAAGGATTTATAATTCCCCAACTGTCTATCCGTTTGTTTCCGTTTCGGGAGTTGTCGTATTTTTTCCGATGCGATCTTTACGTTGTGCCAGAATGAGTCTGTACCGTTCTATCACGGCGTTTTACGCTTTCACGTAAGAAGCAAATCCTTCGTCGCCGTTCAGCAGTATCTGCGCATTAATCCGGTCGATGATGTCCTTATAGGCGGCGGCAACAGCGCGGGCCGCCTTGACGTCGCCCGAATGTTTGCTGCTTTTTTCGATGTAGCGCTCAAACTGCAAATCAATGTATGCCTGATTGGCTTCTTCGAGGCGTTTCAACCGGTTGGTTGCGCCGATGCGTTCGATGTCGGCGGCAAAGGGTTCGAGATTACGCAACAGACTGGTCAGCGCCGTAGATTCCTTCGCCAGTCCCAAATGAAGCGGATTGCCGAGTTCCTGTTTCGACTTCCGGAAACGTCCAGAACACGCTCGGCGGCTACGGATTTGACCTCGTCATCGTCATTGACATATACCTTCACGAAAGATGTAAACGCCGAATAAGCGCGGTCGCGACCGGCGTCCCGCCGACTTGATTCGGGCGAAAGTTCACTGGCAGAAAAGACGTCAACCGAAAATTTCAAGTCGCCATAAGCAGCACGATACGCAAGCGTTTGCTCTCCCACGCCAAGTTTTGCAGGATCAGCCTTGTCCAACTGTTCGAGCGATTCGGCGTGAAAATTCACGTTTTCCCCGTTATGCAACTGGGGTAAATAAAAAGAATGAATTGATTCCATAAATTAAACCGTATTGAATCATTAAACATTGTCTGATTTACAGTGTCACAAAACAAAAAGTACCCAGCTCGTTTCCGTGGTTTCAATTCAACATTGTCCGATTTACAGATTCGCCGAACTTGTTGTCTATGTTGGTGTAGTCGATTTCAATCCAACAGTGTCCGATTTACAGCCGGACACTGGAACGGTGTTTAAATAATCTTGCAAGTTTTCAATTCAACTATTATCCGATTCACAGCCATCTCTTCGGCATCGAACACGACAGCATGAAGCGATTTCAATTCAACTGTAAATTGAAAAAACATATTTGCATTTTGATGCGCCGGAGGCATTACCTGACATTTTGTCGGAAATTGTGTTCATTCCGGGAGCATTACTTTGGTAATGGTTGAAAAATACGTGCAACCGGCAGCATCACTTGTTTTATGCTTACGGAATGTCGCCATTTTTAAAGCATAACCGACATAATGTCGGATTGTACGCGCAATCTGAGTCCATTACTGTTTTTATGTCTCTGATGTATGGCTATGCAATGACTTTTACTCTCTTGCTCTCCCTCGTTTCCCAACGAGGGAGAACGCCGGCATTTCATTTATTTATGAATCCTTGTATGAAGTTTCTTTCCACCTCTAATTTGTGGATACGATTACTTGCATCCATAAGACGTATTTCGGAATCATGCCGATGAGGCAGTTTCAATCGGATCGTTTTAAGGAATATTTCATTCTTAATTCTCATTATAACATCCATACTCTTTAAAACAGCCCAAACAAACCTTGATAGAGTGAAACTACAAAATAATACCAAACTGAAAGGAATTTTGTTTATTGCGGTGATTTCCTTCAAAAACTCCACTTCATTCGATTTTTTTTTTATTTGATTATAAACTGTTGCAAAAAGCATGGTTTTAAACCATCTTGAGTTGTATATTTTTGCCCAGAAAGGTTTTTGCAAATGCTGTGTTTGCATTAATGCTTCAAACAAATACATTTTAAAATTATCAACATTCCTGGCGTCCACACCTTTATTAAAAACTCCAGCTAAAGGATGCCATTGAATAATAGTTGAATCGAAGTTCAATGAATTTTCTTTTTTAAACTTATCTTTATCAATGCTAAAAATTAATCCATTACTTTTAGGCGAACTGCCGATCCAACCCAATGGTATAAGAGATTCAAGATACTTATCTTCTATCGAGCAGATAATAGCTGCTCCATTAGCATCCGGAATGAGCGAACTATAAAAAGCGCCGTCATTTTTTGCTTTAGCGGTTTGAACGAGCGATATATGTACGATAGAAGCGGTATACATTTGAGGCAAATAAAGATAGTTGCTTAGCCCGATAGTTGCATCCAACAACTCTAATTTGGATTGTCTTACCACGCATTTGGCATGTGCTGCATAGCTGATAGATTTGTCTCCATATACATTTTGACATCCATCCCAAAAAAAGTAAGCTCTAACAGAATTTATTACTTTGATATTTTTATTTTCAGCTTTGCGAGTCAGAAACTCGGCGAGTTCAAAAAAATAGGGCATTACACCATCATCAGCACCTAAAAAAACAATCCATTCGCCCGTTGCATACGTAAGTGCCCATTCCCAGTGATCCACCATAGAAAGCCCTTTTCCAGGCTTTATCAGTCGGAGATTTGGATGTGAAATAGAGTTAACATACTCATGGGTGTCATCATCCGAATGATTATCACTAACAATAAGCTCGTAATCCGAAAAAGGCTGAGACAATACGGATTCTATAGCATCTTTCAGATATTCAAGAGAATTTCTTGTTGGGATAATAATTGTATATTTGGGCTTAGTATTCATTGCATTATATGAGTTTATTTGTTGATCATCTTCAATATCATCATAATTGTCGCGATTTTCTCATTGCAGGTCTATTCTTTTCAAGATTCACATTCCATTGAAAAAGAATATACACGGATTATTGCCATTATCCTATTATACGTTTTAATTTTGCATTATCCCCCCAAAAAGCAAAAGGTTCATATTTGGGATATGGATAAAAACCTCGATTCAAGTATATACTATAACTTCGCTCTTCAAAAAAAAGCTCGACAAATTTTCTAACAGATAGGGGTTTTCCACTGCAGCAATTGATTATGCCTGTCACATCGTTTTGAAGCGCCACCTTCACGATATATTCAGCAACAGTTTCTGATGGCAGATAATCCCGCAACTGTTCACCTAAAGACATGTCGAATCGCTCCCTTTTATTGATTATAGCTTGCTCCAGTTGTGTCCAAAGCGATTTTTCACTTTGCCCATGCCCATAAGGGTAAAAGACTCTAAGCCATTTCACACTGAAGGAATATTGTTGCTGCAATGTTTCAACGAATTTCCTGAGTGTATCTTTTGCCAAACCATAAACAGTCACAGGTGTCGTAGGCATTTCTTCATTGAGACAGCCGTTTAGCAGTCCATATTCAAAACAAGTTCCTGCGATGGTGATATCAGACAATCCATTCTGTATCATATTTTTAATAAAATAATAATTAGCGGGAAGATTATGTTCGATATGAAACAGTTCATCGTAATTGGGCAATCCTCTCCAACTCAAATGAATCACACAATCCGGAGTTAAAAAAAACGAATAATAGTTATCGGTTTTTTCGTCAAGATTTTTAGAGATATAGTTCGTATTTTTCAGTAACGGGCACAAAGACAACGCATCTTTTTCACTGCTCATTGCGGTTGTAATCAGCGAATGATTGCCCAGAGAGAGCAGATACTCAACGACATGACGACCAATAAATCCGGTAGCTCCGGTAATCAGTATACGCATCACAATATTTTTTCGATTGATTTAAATTCAGGATATGAGTAAGCCACACATTTTAAGTCCAATTCTATCAACAGGCTGTTAACTTCTGAAACATAATTTTCATTTAAAACAAGAATTACCCCCCCCTCCGTATTGTTACTTATTAACATATTGATCAGAAAGATCGATTCCAGTACTTTGTGCGATGTTTTACCAACGAATTTATTTTGTTTGGCCGGACTAATATCAATAAGCGCAGATACAAACTGTTTATGTTCATCAAACAAATTCACAAATGTTGTTCCTTTGGCACCAGCTCCCCAGACAAACACTGCTGTTCCTTTTTGTTTTAACAAATACAAACTATGCATAACGGAATTGATTTCACATACTCGATCATTTGCAAATTTGCAGCATAAATTCTTCATATAGCTTAAATGGTTGTCATGAACAGCCGGCATCGGAGCGCTGCTCACTGCACGGGATACAATCCACATATACTGTCCTCCAAATTCGCATTTTGATTCAATGATTTCAAAACCTGATAACCGAAGAACATATTCAATAGACTTTTCATTCCAATACGAGCAATGTTCATAAAAGAAATCAAAAATCGCCGTGTTTTTCAATATCCAATTAACATCCGGCGTTTCTATAAACAACAAAGCATGTTCCGGCATAGTAGCCCGAATTTCTTTCAGAAATTCAAGAGGATTATGAATATGCTCTATAACATGACGACAGATAACTACATCCGGACGCAGGTATGCATATTTTCCATCATAATACTCTTTGAAATACTGAAGATTATTTAAGAGGGGTTCACCTTCTTCATAAACATAGCTGGTATCAAATCCATACGCCGTACAATTACTCAATTTTCGCACGAGTTTTTCAACATAATACCCTTTTCCACACCCCACTTCTACAATGACCGAATCTTCCGGAATATATTTACTCACGAGGTAATCAATTTGCCTGTCAATATAGGCAGCAAAATAAGGCGACCAATTTTGATTATTGTCATATTCTCCGGAATAATTTACCTTATCAGGGTCAAAGGCGTGATTATAAATAAAACCGTTTGCCTCATCCAAACGTATATCCAACTCACCGACAGTGGCATTCTTGGCATCTTCGGTCGTTTTATATAACAGATTTTGATTCGCAGGAACATTTGATTGATAAAAAAGATTCATGATATTTTCATATTTAAATTTCGATCCCTATGCGATTGGCGTAAAAAACATTATATTCCGAGAGTTTCAAGTTTAACAGACCAACCACTCACTCTGCGTGCCATAACTCCAGCTTTGGAATAGCTGTAACCCACTTTACCTCCCCCCTCCTGTTAGTGAATGTTAAGCTATTTATGATTTCATTTTTGATATTCCACGGCAAAATAAGGATATAATCTATTCTTTCCGTCGTCAATCGTTCCTTCGAAACAATGGGGATATGGCTAAGGGGCAGGAATTTATTTTGCTTATGCGGGGAAGCGTCGACCACGAACTGTATAGCATCAGCCTTAACTCCGCAATAATTTAGAAAGGTATTCCCCTTAGCAGCTGCGCCGTAGGCAACGATTTTTTTACCATCGCGTTGAGCCTGCAGCAAAAAATCCAAGAAATCCCATTTGATTTTTTGGATTTTTTGTTCAAATCCTTTGTATCCATCCATGCTATCCAAGTGAGCCTGTTTTTCTCTGTCAATCAAATCATTGACCGTTTTTTCTGCCTTTATGTCATTTTCGACGTGAGTTGCATAAATCCTCAGACTGCCGCCGTGAGTTGGGAGTTCCTCCACATCATATATTTTCAGGCCCTGCGATGCAAAAATAGTTCGAACCGTCATTAACGAAAGATACGAAAAATGCTCATGATAAATAGTATCAAACTGATTATATTGGATTAAGTTTAGCAGGTGCGGAAATTCCATCGTGATAGTGCCCTGGGGCTTTAGCGCGATTTTCATGCCCTTAACAAAATCATTAATATCCGGAACATGAGCCAAAACATTATTTCCCAGAATCAAATCGGCTTTTTTGAGCGACAATGCCATACGGGAATCGAAAAAGTCTTCTAAGACATCAATTCCTTTATCCTTAGCCACTTTAGCTGTTGAAGCCGTAGGTTCGATACCAAGGCAGGGTATGTTCTTTTCTTTAACATATTGCAGCAAATATCCATCATTGCTTGCGATTTCGATAATAAAAGACTGTTCATTCAGTTCAAGTTTTTGAACCATCTTTTCGACATACGAACGTGCATGTTTCAGCCACAATGATGAATAAGAGCTGAAATAGGCATATTCAGAGCTAAAAATCTCAGCAGATTTTTTGTACTCATCAATCTGAACCAAAAAACATTTATCGCATACAAATATTCTAAGGGGATAGCATATTTCCGGTTCATTCAGCTGTTCTTCAGTCAAATATGCATTCGACGGCGGAGCATTATACAAGTTGACAAATTCTTGAGTCAGTTCTTGTCCACAATGGCGACATTTCATAAAAATTTTTCTTAGTTGTTAGTTATGAGCGGCGAAGATACATCTTTCACCGAGATATGCAAAACAGGTAGCGGCCACTGTATGGCGACTTTCGGATCATCATAGCGCAACGTTTCCTCGGCTTCTTTGCAATAAGCCTTTGTATGCAAATATATCATTTCAATTCCATCTTCCAAAGACTGAAACCCATGGGCGCAACCTTCCGGCACAACAAGCGCTTTCATATTATCGGAAGATAGTATTTCCCCGTGCCATTGCAGAAATGTTGGCGAATGTTTCCGCAAATCTACGGCAACATCAAATATGCTGCCTTTCACACATCTCACAATTTTCATTTCGGCATGAGGCGGATGCTGAAAGTGCATCCCTCGGACGGTACCTTTTAGTGCGGTCATCGAATGGTTGGCCTGCGCAATTATTATATTGGAGCGGATTATTGCAAGTTCTTCCTGGCAGAAGATCCGGTTCAGAAATCCCCGGTCGTCTCTAAATGGCCGCGAGTGAATGACTTCAACTCCGTTAATGCGTGTATCTTCTATAATCATTTTATTTAAAATATCCTTCCACTTGTTTATCAAGGCAGTATTTATACGCAGTATCATTATCACATCGAGCAAACTCTATCACTTTTTCTACCGCTGTCCTGACATCCCAACGAGGTTTCCATCCCAATATTGTTTTCGCCTTCGAACAATCCAATTTGAGTAAATCCGCTTCGTGCGGGCCATTGTCTTCCCGAGCCGTCCAACAAGCTCCTGCTCCCCATGCCGAACAAAATAATTCCGCAAGTTGACCGGTTGTGATGCAATTTAATTCATCCGGGCCAAAATTATACGCTCCCGCAAGATCGGGATCATCATATTGTTTTTCTGCAAGTAAAAGGTAACCGGAGAGACATTCCAACACATGCTGATATGGCCTGACAGAATGTGGATTCCGCAGAATAATTTGCTTGCTGAACATTGCAGCTCGGATGCAATCCGGTATAACTCGGTCAGTCGCATAGTCTCCACCTCCGATTACATTACCCGACCGAGCTGTAGAAAGAGCAGGATCATCTTTATTGGAGAAAAAAGAATTTCGGTAACTTGCTGTCACCAATTCGCTGCAAGATTTGCTGTTTGAATAGGGATCGTAGCCGCATAAATTTTCATTTTCGCGGTATCCCCAAAGCCATTCTTTATTTTCGTAAACCTTGTCTGTAGTGACATTGACAACTGAGCGGATAGACCGGGTGAATCGCATGGCTTCAAGGACATTGACCGTCCCCAATACATTAGTTTCATAAGTTTCAGCCGGTTTCTGATACGAGCATCTTACCAGCGGTTGCGCGGCGAGATGGAAAAGTATGTCGGGCATCACCGCTTGTATAGCCCCAATCAGCACCTCTCTATCTCGAATATCACCAATAATCGAGTGCATCTTTTTTGCCAAACCGGTTTGTGCGAAGAGAGAGGGCTTTGTAGGAGGTTCAAGTGCATACCCTGTCACATCTGCGCCCGCATGCAAAAGGATATGACAGAGCCATGTTCCCTTAAAACCGGTATGTCCTGTGACAAAAACTTTTTTACCACGATAAAATGACAGAGCCATGTTTCATTTATAAAAATCAGGAAATCAGCGATTTTACAGCCAAGCTGCCCACGGAGCCATTCCAGTTGTCCAAAGGGACGTTAAATCATTTTTATCTTTCAATGTATCCATAGACTTCCAGAAACCTGTATGCTTATACGCATGCAACTGTCCATCAAGTGCAAGTTGTTGCATCGGTTCTTTTTCTAAAATTGTTTCGTCACCGCTCTCAAAATACTTAAAAACAGAGCTTTCCATAACGAAAAAGCCTCCATTAATCCAAGTGCCATCGCCCTTCGGTTTTTCCGTAAACGAGACGACCGCACCGTCATCAGTCAATGACAGAGCGCCGAATCTTCCCTGAGGCTGAACGGACGTAACTGTTACTGTTTTATTCGATTTGTTATGTGCCTCTAAAAGTGCAGAAATATTGATATCACTCAGTCCATCGCCATAGGTAAGCATAAAGGGTTCATCATTCAAGAATGCTTTTGCTCTCAGGAGTCTACCTCCTGTCATGGTATCTTGGCCCGTATAGAGCATTGTCACTTTCCAGGGTTCATTTCTGTGATTATGAATTTCGACCGTATTATTTGCCATATCTATTGTAATATCGGAGTATCGTGTATAATAATTCAAAAAATAATCCTTAATAACATGAGATTTATAACCGGTGAGTATAACAAAATCATTGAATCCCCAATAAGAATAGATTTTCATGATATGCCACAAAATCGGTCGCCCACCGATTTCCACCATCGGTTTGGGGCGTAAATCTGTTTCTTCGGAAAGGCGCGTGCCATATCCACCTGCTAAGATAACTACTTTCATCGGTTACTATTCATTTTCTTTTTAGTTCATCTATTTTTGGATAAATTCCTTTCTCTGTTATGAGAAAGTATTAATTTGATTACCATATTTTACCGCTGTTAAGCAAGTTACCTTCTGTTGTGCCATCGAAAGCCGTTAAACTCTCAAATATTGGAGAACACATAAAACAATTATATTGATACTTATGAGATAATATTTTTCACAACAGAAATATCTAACGGGTTCATATAATCATGTAAAATATTAACATTTACTTGATATTTATTCCTTACAAGATATTCCAGTTCTTCTTCGGTATTAGCAATTTCCAAATCTTGTTCGGAGCCATCGAACGGTGGAACTAAATTCCATCTCGCAAGAGTTTCATTTTTTTCTTTGGGTTCAAAAATGATATAATTTACGCCATACATTAAAGCCTCCAAAAAAACAGTAGAGGTTGCTCCTATCACAAGTGTTGCCTTTGAGCATGATTCACTTAAAGAATCTTCGTCTTTTTCATAAAAATCATGATCTAAAAAGCCATGCACCCAATTTTTATCAATGGAAGGATGGGGGCGAAATCTGGCATGCTTAACCCCTATTTTTTTTAAAACAGATTGAACCTTATAAAGATAAAGTATAACCATGCTTCTATCTATCAACAAAGGAGTTCCCCAGTCGAGTTGAGTCCACATAGAGGAAGAACATGGAATTATCAATATATTTTCTAAAGAATTCCGTAATTCTTTTGTTTTGTCAAATTCACTGTATTTTGGATTTCCGGAAACAAAAATCTTATTTGGATCAAATCCTGTGTTTATGTAGTTTTGTTTAATCTTTTCTCCCCAAACCATCAGGTAATCACCTCTATTATCTATGTCTAATGAATAGAATCCAGGCAATCCATGACTAAAAATCAAACTTGGTTTTTTTAACTCATTAAAAATATCAATTAGATATTTACACTCAAAATGTGCATCTGTAGGTAAAAACAATGCCTGAAAATCATATTTTTTATATTGAGTTATAATCTTATCTTTTTGAGATTCTAATTTCTCAAAAAAATCCGTATCATAAAGATCTTTAAATACGCCTTTTCTAATAGCACACCGCTTATATTCAAGCAATTTCAACAAGTTTTTATCACCTATAATATTCTTTTTCCCCCAAGGCGAAAACATGGACGATATTAAATTGAAATCCGCATCTAAAGCCATATCTATAGGAAACCACCACATGCATGATAATATATTTTTAAGATTGGACTGCTGATATGGTTTCATATATAATGCGATGATTATTTGTATTTTATCATGTGCATATGATATGATTGACCTTCGTTGTTTCCTTCTATATGCAGAAGATATATGCTCGCCATAATTATAAATATACTCATCCAATTCCATTTTAAAATAGTCGATATATTTCTTATGCAGATCGTCTTCTGCTGCTTCTTTCAAATAATTAATCAAATATCTTTCCATAAATTACAATTAAAAATAAACACAAAAATAACATCATCAAAAACAGTCAACGAATCTTAGGTTAAAAGTCGTTCCTTTTTTTATATTACAGTTCACTTTCTTTCCCAATATCCCATTCAAGTGCTTTGGGTGCAGCCCATATCCCGGACGAACCGAGCGCACATTTTTGTCTGTTATTACATCGCCTTCTTTCATGTCTTCCGCCACATACAGTGAACGGGAAAAATTTCGTCCTGATTTCATTCT
>JAISRS010000457.1 GCA_031273485.1 Prevotellaceae bacterium | reverse complement strand
GAAGACTTCATCTGTAAATGAGAAATCTTACTCCGATGTAAATTCGTTTATTGGTACGATGAAAAAGCTAACAGACGAACAACTGATAGAAGCCGTTAAAAAACGGGCAGCTTATAATCAGGATGCTGTTGTTGCCATGAAAATTGTCGCAATGGAACGGGGATTAATTGATGAGCAATGGAAAATATTAAAATAATAAAGAAAAATGAAAACAATAAATGTAATGTGGAGACCAGAGACCATTTCAAACGGGGCGAGTCCGAAAAGCCGCAAGAGCAGGAAAATTTTTTTAATAAATAAACAATCATGAAAAGAATTCTAACAGTTATTATGCTTTGCGGAATTTTCAGCGCCTATGCTCAAAAAACACCGCCCTATGCCGTTTCTACTCGAACATGGAAAATCGGCAACCAAGTTTGGAGTGATGTCATCCGAATGCCGGACTGTAATAAGTCGAACTTTATAAATAGTAATACTACCCCTGATTGCCGGAGTTATACCTATAGGTCGGTTACCTATTTTTATTATAATTGGGCATATGTCTATGCCAACAGGAGGAAAATGTGTCCTTCTCCTTGGCGTGTACCGACAAAACGTGATTTTGAAAGATTGTGTTTAATGACTGAGCGTAGGAGTAATTGGTTGGATTGGGGTTATGGTGGCGGAATCGCTAAAGGAACCGGTTTGAGTGGCGATGGCGATATTAAGTCGTACAGCTACTATTGGTCGGCAACAGAAATTGATAGTGATAGTGACGGAGCTGCCTTTTTGCATTTTAACAGCAACGTTATGACGATGACTTACACAGGCAAGGAGTTTGGTATGCAGGTCAGGTGCGTTTGCGATCAATAGATTGTTCTTCGTTAGGATGAAGTTCTATTTGCAAAAATAAACAGTGGAGTTCAGAAACCACTATAAAAACGGGGCGGAATCCGAAAAGCCATACGAGTAGGGAAGATTTTAATAAAGAAGAAAAATGAAAAGAGTTTTAGTTTTAGTAGCAATAGGCATATTTTGCTTGCAAAGTTATGCACAAACTGCTTCTCTAAAAATAGAGATGGTGTTTGTAAAAGGCGGCACATTCCTCATGGGCTGTACTGCTGAACAGGGCGATGATTGTGAGTCTGATGAAAAGCCTGCCCACAAAGTAACGTTGAGTGATTTTTACATTGGCAAATACGAAGTAACGCAGACGCAGTGGAAGGCAATAATGGATAGCAATCCGAGCTATTTTAGCGGTTGCGAGAATTGTCCGGTAGAGCAGGTAAGTTGGGACGATATACAGGAATTTATCAAAAAACTCAAAGCCAAGACAGGACTTAACTACCGCCTGCCTACGGAAGCAGAGTGGGAATATGCAGCCAGCGGCGGCGCTCAAAGTCGGAGATACAAGTACAGCGGCAGTAACAGTATGGATGGGGTAGCGTGGTATTCTGGTAATTCCGGAGACAAAACGCATCCGGTCGGTACAAAAAAAGCAAACGAATTGGGTATTTACGATATGAGTGGCAATGTTTGGGAGTGGTGCAACGATTGGTTTGGAGACTATAGCAGCAATGCACAAACCAATCCGAAAGGACCATCTTCTACGTCTCTCCGCGTGGTTCGTGGCGGTAGCTGGTACTTCTACAGGCAGTACGTGCGCGTTTCCTTGCGTGTCCGCTGCATGCTCGACGGCCGGGGCCACGACATGGGCTTCCGGCTTGCCCGCAGTGTAGAATAATGCAGAGAGCGACAGGGGTGTTTTGCCAAAAGCGAAGTGAGGGGCGAACGGAGCAAAAGGCAAAACAAAGGAAAGAGAATAAAACAAACAGTGGAGACCGGAGACCACTATAAAAACGTGGCAAGACCTGCAAAGCCGTAAGAGTAGGGGAAAATTTAAATAACAAATTATATGAAAAAGTTGAATGTAAAGTGGAGACCGAAAACCACTCAAAAAAACATGGGGCAAGACCTGCAAAGCCGTAAGAGCAGGGGAAATAAAAAAACATATATGAAATATTGTATTTTATTAATTTTATTTATTGGGTTTTATTCTTGTAATAGTAGAAGAGAATTTACAAGAGAAGACCTAATAGGAACTTGGGACGTTAGATATAATTATGATCCCGGAGATGAAATCATACTTAAATATTGTGGAGAAAGATCAATAGGATGCGAGGCTATTACATTTGATTATGACGGAACATTTGTACAACACTTAGCAAGAGATCAGTACGGAAAATGGCAAGTTGAAGGTTCTGGAGAGAACAAATACTTGGTTTTGATTTACAATAATAATGTCAGACTTAAAACCGAGTTTCGTTGGTTTACAGTTGTTAAGGAAGAATATAAAACAGGTAATTTGATTCTTCTGATAAATAATGCCGGAAAAGAAGAAGAAATGCATATTCCGATTTATACTAACTAAATTTAATAAGTAGGGAAAATTTTAAAATGAAATGAAATGAAAAAAAATATTTTGACAATATTATTAATGATTACTTCTGTCTGTGTAATAAATGCACAAAATAACCAAAAGTATGATTGGGTAAGTGGTGCCTGGGACGAAGGGTTAACTGCTGTTGAATTGAAAGGTAAATATGGTTTTATAGATAAGAAAAGTACTCTGGTTATTCCACTAAAATATGATGACGTAAAACACTTTAGAGAAGGATTATGTGCCGTTAAATTAAATGGGAAATGGGGTTTCATTAATAAAGCAAATAAAGTAATTATTACTATAAAATATGACGATGCTGAAAATTTTTATGATGGTTTAGCAGAAGTTGAGTTAAATGGGAAAACAGGTTTTATCAATGGAATAGGAAATATCATAATTCCTTTTAAATACGAAGCTGCAGGCGCATTTGCAGATGGCATGGCTAGCGTCAAACTTAATGGCAAATGGATTTACATTGATAAAAAAGGTAAAGAGTATCTTACAGAGTATGATGCAAAGAAAGCATTAGGTATTAAATATTAAACCAATAATTGCAACCCTTGTTCGTGTGAGCTTCTACCTACAAAATAGGAACAAACAGTGGAGACCGGAAACCACTGTAAAAACGGGGCAAGACCTGCAAAGCCGTAAGAGCAGGGAAAAATTTAAATAACAAATTATATGAAAAAAATATTTTTAACATTGGCATTTTTATGCTTTTACAGCCTGAACATTTCGGCTCAATCATTGGAAGATATTAAAGTAAAATTTAAATCCCTTCTGAATGATTTTTGCGAACTGCATTATGAAGACTGTTTCGGGGGCAGAGAGTACATATCTAAAAGCCTGACGGTTACGGATGTGGAAATCAAAGACAAAAACACAATACGCGTAAAGGGTAAACACAGGTATCTCAATTATATAAATATATCTGCTACCAAATCGTATTATGCCGATATTTACATAGGTGAATATTATCAAAAAATTACATTTCACAAACAGTCGGAAGATGTTTTTTTGGATACTTACTGGGAAGAATGTACGCGCGACATCAGTGATGATTAATTAAAAAAAATATAAAATTAAAAAATTATGAAAAAAAAGATTATTATTTTGGGACTTTTATTATTTGCAAGTTCCATATTAACAGGTTGTAAAAATCATGGCACAGAAAAGATGATTAACGGAATACAGTATTTTTATACTTCAACCGTTACAGAAACAGAATTGTATAAACTTGCCGATGCATTAAAAGATTTGGGATTTGACGATACTGACGAGGATGAAAGCAAAACCATACAACTGAACAAAACCGGCAACACCTACGAAATAAGAGCAGTTGCTAAAAAAGGGCTGGAAATGGATAACGAATTTTGCGATATGGCAAAAAAATTAGCAAAATACGTATCAAGTAATGTTTTTGATGATGCGAATGTTGAATTTCATTTATGCAACGAGCATCTTGAAACAGTAAGAGTTTTATTGATGGCAAATTACTATTAAAAAATATTTGTAATGAAAAAGATGTTTTTATTTATTGCTGTGCTTATGAATCTTGGATTCATTATGAATGCACAGACAACTGCCCAACGAAATTTGATAAGAGATTTTTTTGAAAGCAGTGAAGTATGCGGATTAATTGCTCTTGCGCATCCTA
>JAISRS010000255.1 GCA_031273485.1 Prevotellaceae bacterium | reverse complement strand
AAAGGTAATAAATTCGCTTTTTGTTCCAGATCGGCGAAAAGTTTACCGACATCCATCGTTCTATCGCTCCATTTACATTCTCCGACCAATAAGTATTTTTCATCTCGCGAAACCGCCACCACATCCAATTCTATTTCCCTGTCCTTTACCGGTTTGCCCCACCAGCGTGAAGCCGGATTAAAAGAAACATTGTTGATATTGAGAAATGGAACAGCATCTCTGCAAAGTTTTTCCCACAAGGGAGCGACATAGCCTGCAAATTGCGCTTCAATTTGAGCCAACACGCTATCCGCTTGCCCTATTTCGACAAAAGAACGGTTTGGAACTACAAAACGGAAGTAAAAATGCAAAAAAGGGTCTGCTATCTTGTAGATACTCTTTTTACCGTTCTTATAATTTTCGTTAAACGGCATTTCTTTTTCTATATATCCGAGCATAAGTAATTTATCCAATGGAGCAGACAGATGAGTCGCCGGTTTTTCCAATCGTCCCGCAATTTCGGACAAACGGCTGCATCCCGAAGCAATCAGCGAAAGGATGGTGAATGAATGTACAGTATCCCGCATATCATCCAAAAACAAGCGCATGGGTTCGTCGTAAAGTACGCCTTGCGATACCAGCAAATGATAAGCCAGCGCTTCATGCAGATTCGTTTCTGCCAGGCGCAATTCCCAATAACGCGGTATTCCGCCCCAGACACTGTATTCCTCTATGGCTTCAATTGCCGGGCAGTCCAACGCCTGCTGCAAAAAAAGCGGTTGCATCGGTTGTATTTTCATTATCTCATCGGCTCTGCCAAACAAGGGCGCCGTACTGTCGAGTACTAATCCGGACATCAACTGTTGTGAAGATCCGCAAATGACAAGATTGAAATTCATATTCGCCTTGTCATCCATCAATCGCTGAATGACAGAGGGCAGTTCGGGAGCGCTTTTCACCATATAGGGAAATTCGTCCAGACAAAGTGTGATTTTACGGTTAAGCCGGTGATTTAAAGTTTCAAAAAATATTTCCCAATCGGGATAAATCACTTTATCGAAACCGGCAATGCTGTTTCCTGCTACCTTTGCCAGTAACGACCGTTGCTGCACGGCTTCCGACTGGTCTGCCATGAAATAAATGTCATCCGGCAATAATATTTCCTTAATCAATCGCGACTTTCCGCAACGTCTTCGCCCGTAAATAACAACAAAAGAGGCGCTGTTTCTATTCAATGCTTTTTGCAAACGGGCTTGTTCTGCTATTCTGTCAACAAATTTCATCATTATGTATGCAAATTATTATGTCGGACAAAGATAATGTTTCTCCGGCATAATTGCAAAATGCTTTTCGGATGCTCTCCTGACAGGAACCGTCCCCAATTAATGACCCTCTATAAATCAACGAATTTGATTATAAAAGTTCTTTATTTTTAATCTTCACGTACTCGTTTTAAAAATTTAGCCGGACTTCCAACGTGTATTTCATAATCAGGAATATCATGTGTAATCAAACTGTTTGCACCTGCTACGGCATAATTCCCAATTTTTCTTTTTTCAAGCACTTTGGCACCCAATGCTACATCTGAGCATAATCCTATTGTAATATAGGATCCAGTAATAGAACCAAGCGAAAAATGACACAAGGCTCCAACTTTAGTATCGTGTCCAATTAAAGAATTAGCCATGATTAATGAACATTGTCCAATATGAGTTTGTGGACCAATATAACAATTGAACATGACAAAAACTCCCGACTCTAAAATGACACTCTTTGCAACAAAAGCTGTTTTATGAATGATAGTTGCAAATCGTTCTTGTGGAATATTCACTTTTCTGAAAACTTGCTCTGTTAATATATTTCTTCCAATCATGTGAATACCCCACATGAAATAATATTCTTTATTTTCTACTAATTTGGAAATATTATTTGTACCACTTAAAACGGGATAGCCACAAACTTCTTTTTCATAATCATTTACAAATCCTACTACTTCCCATTCCAAATCATTGAATCGTTCACGATTATCTTCTATGCACGAGGCGATAATACCGCCATTACCTTCTCCTCCTATTATTATAACTTTCTTACTCATGTTTATAATCTTAAATTATTATTTACGTATAAAAACCTAATTCGTTAAATTTCATTTTTTATACTTTAAAAATTCTTCATAACTTCTTATATAATCCTGTTCGTCATATTTATGCGAAGCCAAAACCAAACAAACAGAGCCGGAAGAAAAATCATCTAATTCTCTCCAAATACCGGGAACAATCAATAATCCCTGATAAGGTCGGTTTAATAAAAAAGTACGCTTAATATGCCCATCATTAATTGTGACGGAAAAACTACCACTTGCTGCAATAATCAATTGTTGCAGTTCTTTATGGGCATGTCCGCCACGGGATTCTCCTCCCGGAACATCATATAAATAATAAGTACGCTGTACGTTAAAAGGAATTGTTGCATTATTTTCTACAATAGAAATATTTCCTTTCTCGTGGTGGTGCTTATCCAATTCTATAATTGTACAATCGTAAACTGTTGTCTTTTTCATGTTTATTGTATTGCCGTCTGTTGAAATTCATCATAATCATAAATATAATCCGCCTTATTAAAATGAATAGATGCCAGTACCAATGCTAACGAATTTGTAGAAAAATTCTTCATCTGTCGCCAAATGCCTTTTGGCACATAAAGTCCGTAGTAAGACCGGTTTAATGAATAGATTTTTTGTTCTTTGCCGTTGTCCAATAACACATCGAAACTTCCGGACAGAGCAACTATAAATTCTTCGTTTTCTTTGTAGGCATGTCCGCCTCTGGTTTCGCCACCCGGCACATCATATATCCAATATGTACGTCTTATTTCAAAAGGAATATGATTTTTTTCTTCAATAAATGACAGATTCCCTCTGTCGTCCACTATCTTGGGTAGTGGAATTATTTGTATTTTATCGTTCATTGTCTGAATTTTATTTTCGTTCTTTGTCCGAACCATGCTTTACCTGATTAAATGATTAAC
Source organism: Prevotellaceae bacterium (assembly GCA_031273485.1). Classification (GTDB taxonomy): domain Bacteria; phylum Bacteroidota; class Bacteroidia; order Bacteroidales; family UBA932; genus JAIRLF01. The sequence continues at coordinate 476 of JAISRS010000255.1, read as the reverse complement.
AGGATTCCTGCCTTCACAGAAAAAAATCGTAGAATTAACCCTAACAGGGTTTTGAACCCTGTTAGGGGGCGGAGGCAACCACGTCAGAAGTGTTTTTCAGTCTTCCGAAGGTCTATAACAGTCTTCCGAACGTCTATAACAGTCTTCCGAACGTCTATAACAGTCTTCCGAACATCTATAACAGTCTTACGAAGGTCTATAACAGTCTTACGAAGGTCTATAACAGTCTTACGAAGGTCTATAACAGTCTTACGAAGGTCTATAACAGCCTTACGAAGGTCTATAACAGCCTTTTAGAACTCCTACTTAGTCTTTCGGAACATCATCCGAGTTTTCGGAAGTATTAGTTTTCTCTGCTTTATCAGGCTTTGCGACTATACGCACCTTTTTTCTCAATGCGGTAAATGTATAATCCTGTACTTTAAGGCTGTCTTTACCCTTGTAAAGGTTTTTACCCACATTACATATCTCCACAA
>JAISRS010000311.1 GCA_031273485.1 Prevotellaceae bacterium | reverse complement strand
TGCTTCCGCAGGTCGTTGACCTGCGGTTATGAAAATCAAGCCCTTCGGGCTATCGCTACGCAGAACGAAGGGTACATAGTCGTTACATCTTATAGCACCTCAAAATAAGATTTAGCCATAATTTCCTCCCGAAAATTCACATCCGTTGTCGTGAAAATCAGAGAACGTTGTCGTGAAAATCAGAGAACGTTGTCGCGAAAATCAGAGAACGTTGTCGTGAAAATTTTTGCTTTAGCGATAAAGTCTTTAAAGACCTTAAAATCTTAAAGACTTTAAGCGCTTTAAACGCTTTAAAACGTTCAAACTAAAAGACGTTCCTTCATTCATAATTCATAATTTATAATTCATAATTCATATTAAGTCAGTGCATTTGCCTTGGCGGGATATAAATAAAATAAATTAAATTGCAGGGATTTATTAAAAAAGTCTAACTTTGCGCAAAACGTAAATATTTTATTTGTAATGAAAAAAATTGTATTAGTCCTATTGTTTGTTGTTTTTTCGATTGAAGTATTCAGTCAATCGAAACAAATTAAAAATGTGATATTGATGATTCCCGACGGAACATCATGGGCTACGGTATCTTCGGCTCGCTGGTATCAAAGATATAATAACCCCGACAAACCGAATCTTTATCTTGACCCTTATTTGTGCGGAACGGTTTTAACCTTTTCGTCCAACGCCCCGATTGGAGATTCGGCGCCCACAACCTCGTGCTATATGACAGGCGTCCCCAGCCGTGCGGGTTACGTAGCTACCTATCCCCCCGCAGACCCTAAAAATGACATCGTTCCACTGGATTCAACCATGGCGTATCAACCGTTGATGACCATTCTGGAAGCCGCAAAAATCTTTCATAACATGGCTACAGGTCTGGTGTTTACCTGCGAATTTCCCCACGCAACCCCCGCCGACTGTTCGGCGCACAGCTACAACCGCGGAAAATACGAATGGATCGCCCCGCAAATGGCACATAATAATATAGATGTGGTTATTGGAGGAGGAGTTCGGTTTTTGAACGAAGAATCGAAAAATTATCTGCTGAACGAGGGCTTTGGCGTTTTGTTGGACGATATTAACGGATTTCACACATATCCCGGCAATAAAATGTGGAGCCTGTTTTGTCAGGAAGATATGCCCTACGACCTCGACAGAGATAAAACCCTGTACCCCTCATTAGCCGAAATGACAGCCAAAGCCATCGAAAAACTGTCGAAAAACGAAAACGGATTTTTCCTGATGGTCGAAGGAAGTAAAATCGACTGGGCGGCGCACGCAAACGACCCCATCGGCATGATTACCGATATGCTCGCTTTTGATGAAGCCTTCGGCGTAGCAGCCGATTTTGCCAAACGCGACGGCGAAACAATTATCATAGCAGTTCCCGACCACGGCAACAGCGGAATCAGTATCGGCTCAAGCAGATGCACCAATTATTCCACACAATCCAAAGACGACTTGTTCAAAACCGTATCGGGATTTAAAGCCACCTCCGAAACCATTGTCGCTCTGCTGAAAAACACCGCGCCGGATTCGATAAAAAGCGTTTTTAAACAATATACCAATATAGAATTATCCGACAAGGACATGAAACGTATCCTGTCGTCGAAAGATTACAGCAAAAGCGCCCTGAGCGCCGAAGAAAGAATGAAAGGCACCGATCTGAAAAAACTGATCACAGAGATACTTAACGACGCCACCTGCTTCGGATTTACCACCGGAGGACACACGGGAGAAGAGGTGTTTTTGGCAATATATTCGCCCAAAAGCGATTTGCGCCCAACAGGATTTATGACTAACATCGACCTCAACCGATATATGCAAACCATCCTGGCAACCGGCGACCTCAACAAACACACCGAAGAGTATTTTGCAAAACACACCGAAGTTTTTAAGGATTATAGCTGGAAAATCAATAAAAACAACAAAATACCCGTTTTGGAAATAGAACGGATCCGGAAAAATAAAAAATCCGGAAACGATAAACTGTTAATAACGCCAAATTCAAACGTGGTTTTATTTAACGGTAAGGAAATTAAATTAAATTCGGTGGTAGTGTATGTCGATAAAACCGATACCTTCTACCTCCCGAAATCTTTAACCGGAATATTTAATTAATTGCCCGTTTATACCTTTCACAGAAGAATTTTATGTATCAAACATCAACACATTTTCAACAGATTGCCCTTAAACATGCGCAGGGTTCAACTGTGAGAGAAAAATACTGCGAATCAAAATACAGTCAGTTTCAGAAATTAAAAAATTAATACATATATGGAAAAGTTATCGGAAAAATTGTTATCACTCCAACCGCAAATTGTATTTGGATATTTTGACGAAATATGTAAAATACCTCGACCATCGGAACAGGAAGAAAAAATCGTTGATTATCTTATTGATTTTGCAAAAAACAATTCGTTGGATTACAAGAAAGACGAAGCAGGTAATATACTTATATCCAAGCCTGCCGTCAAAGGGAAGGAACGCGTAAAAACAGTAGTTCTTCAAAGTCATGTTGATATGGTTGCCGAAAAAAACGACGGTATTCCACACAATTTCAGCGCCGACCCCATTATCCCATACGTCGAAGGCGACTGGATACAGGCGCAGGGAACAACCCTGGGGGCGGATTGCGGAATAGGAATGGCAGTGTCGCTGGCAGCGCTCTCGGATAAAGAGCTGACGCACGGACCAATCGAGTGTCTGTTCACCGTGAACGAAGAAACGGGCTTAACCGGCGCTAAAGCCATGACAAAAGATTTTTTTTCGGGCAAAATACTCATCAATCTTGATTCGGAAGACGACGGAGAACTGTTCATCGGCTGCGCCGGCGGCATCGATACCATTGCAAGCCTGACTTATAACATGGAACCGACTCCGTCGGATTATTTGGGATTTAAAATCTCAATAAAAGAGTTGCTTGGAGGTCATTCGGGCGACGATATAAACAAACAAAGAGCCAATGCAATAAAACTCTTAAACAGATTTTTGTGGAAAACGGCAATAAAATACGACCTCAAAATCAGTCTGTACGAAGGAGGCGACAAACGAAACGCTATCCCAAGAGAAGCATTTGCGTTTTTTGTGATTTGCGATAAATTTGAAGCCGATTTATACGAAAGTTTCTCCGATTTTAAAACCGATATTATAGCCGAATACGGGGCTGTGGAACAAAAAATGACGATAGAACTCACACGAGCCGAATTGCCCAAATATGTTATAGATGAAATCACTCAGTTTGAGATTCTCGCAGCCATACAAGCCTGCCATTCGGGAGTTATCAGCATGAGCAGCGAAATAGACAATTTAGTTGAAACGTCCAACAATTTAGCCTCGATTAAATTCGTCAACAGCCGGGAGATACAAATAGCCACAAGTCAACGCAGCTCGATAGAGAGTAAAAAATACGACGCTTCCGACACCGTAAAAAGCCTGTTTTCGTTTGCCAACGCACGAGTATCCGTCAGCGACGGCTATCCGGGATGGAAACCGAATACGGATTCCGAAATACTGCAAATCGCCCAAAGCGCCTATAGGGAACTGTTCAACGAAGAACCGTCGGTGAAAGCAGTTCACGCCGGTCTTGAATGCGGCTTGTTTTTAGAAAAATATCCGGATTTAGACATGATTTCGTTTGGTCCCACAATCAAAGACGTTCATTCTCCAAACGAAAGACTGCAAATATCTACTGTGGATAAATTTTGGAAACTGATAAAAGAAATACTCGCCAAAATCCCCGAAAATGAAAAGTAAGACAATTTTTTAATCCACGAATTACACGATTTTTTTTTCTGCGAAGGTAAAAATTCGTGTAATTGACTACGTCGAACTTACGTTTCGCAAAAATCCACAGGATTTTAAATTCGTGTAATTCGCCAAAATCCACAGGATTTTAAATTCGTGTAATTCGCAAAATCCACAGGATTTTAAATTCGTGTAATTCGTGTAATTCGTGTAATTCGTGTAATTCGTGTAATTCGTGTAATTCGTGGATAAAAAAAATCGTAAAAATCCGCAGGATTTTTTAATCCGTTCCATTAGATTAATTCGGTGACAAAAGGAACATTCGGTGACTATCGGAGTTCCTGAAGAAATTTCATAGTGTCGATGCCGTCGGCATAGTCTGTTAGTTCGGGTTGTTGGGAGAATCCGAAAGGGATTTTGTGTTCGATTTCGTCGATATGGGACACGACACACTGTATTTTATCTTTTTGGTCTTCCAGAAAGACCTTAATTTGTTCAATGCTGTTATAACTCATGTAATTAATTGCGGCAATAGAAGAGAACGAAGGATAATGTTCGACCATCATTACAAAGCCGTTTGTAAGATAGTTTTTCTCCGAGAGGTCTAAAATAGCCTTTCGATAGCGGAAACAATCGTTGTATCCTTTGTGGTTCAATATGTCCGAATATTTTTCTATTGAACTCCAAAACAACTTCCAGTCGTAATTTGCAGGGACAAAAATGTTGGAAACATTCCGACATCCCAGTCCGAAATAGCTGAAAATATCATCTCCCAAAGCTGCGAGTTCGTCGGGCGATTCGTCGCCGCCGAGTATTGCCGAACTATAGCGGTTTTTACGCGCCAACAGCGGAATATCCTTATATTCTTCATAAAAATATCGCGCCGAATTATTGCTGCCTGTAGCAATTGCGGCATCAACGGATTCGGGTTTGTTGTCGGTGAAAATTATGCGTTTCGCCAACAGCGGAAACCGGTTTATGAGTATTTCGCACAGAGATTTAATAAGATACCGGTCTTTTGAAGACGGTTTTATCACCGCAATATTTCCGGATAAGAGAATCGTCAAAAAATCGTGAAACCCAACTAAGGGGATATTTCCCGCCATTATCAATCCCACCCGTTTAGGTATGGAAGTATTGAACCGATAGCGATTTGTCCAGATATTCAGTTTTTCAGCCACAAGCATCCTGTCGGCAATAGAATGAAGAGCTTTGAGAATATTTGTTTTTGTGAACCAGTAATTATCACTGCACGAATCCGATATGGCTTTGTCCATTACCGTATTTCCGCCCTCCGTAACCGAAACAATTACCTCTCCCAGGTACGAAAATGCAGCTATAATATAATCTCTGTCAACCATCTATTTGTTTGATATACAGATTCACCTTTTCCGATAAATTTTTAACCGCCAGGGGGATATTCCATTTACTCTCGTCCCTTGGTTCAACCAGGTTGGATATTGAACGAATTTCGACAAAGGGTACATTTTCGAGCAGACAGACATAGAAAAAAGCAGCGCCCTCCATTGTTTCGATGTCCGGTGAAAATTTGGCGCTCACAGCCCGTATCCTTTCCTTTTCGCCCGACACAGTATTATTGGTAACTCCCTTAACGCACGGTATATCTAAACTTTCGGCGACTGATTTCGCCCGTTCCGAAATCAATCTGCCGTCTTGAAAAGGGAACAAATCCTTAGAGAGAAGATTTTTCTCGAAACAGGTTAAAAACCCGTTTTGGGCGGCTATTCCAAAATCGCCGAACACCTCCGAATATACCGTAACTACGTCGCCTACTACTGTTTTACCGGAAAAACCGCCGGCAATTCCAACGTTCAGCGCCAAATCGAAGTGACAATTAAAAAGTTTAGTGAGATTATACACCGTCGAACTTATGCCTATTCCCGTGTTCACAACAGTGATATTGTCCGTGACGTCAATAAATTGCAACTCATAATCCGTTGCTGCGGTTACAAGGATTTTCATTTCACATCTCTTTTTTCATACTCAAACGTATTTCGGACAGTACCCTCTTGGTATCCAGAGTAAAATCCCCGTTCATCATCCAGCTGTAATACGTCGGTTCAATTGCGAAAATTTCCTTGACTTTCCGTCCCTTATATTTTCCGAAATTAAAAACAGGCACATTATCCTGATCCATAATAATTCTGCCGGCATAATCCATATTGCGCGTGCGCGCCGAAAAATCCGACAAAAACTTCATGTCGTTTTGCAGTTCGGGATAGCGGTCTAACTGAGATTGAAGCACTTCATACGTCGCCCTTGTGTCGGCTTCGGCGGTATGGGCGTTTTTCAGAACTTTTTCACAATAGAATTTGTAGGCGGCGGCAAGGGTTCGTTGCTCCATTTTGTGAAAAATGTTCTGTACATCAACTATTTTCCTTTTACGAAAATCCACATTCACACCCGCCCTAAGAAATTCTTCGACCAACAGTGGAACATCAAATTTAAAAAGGTTATAGCCCACTAAATCACACCCTTCGATATAGGAAAACAAACTTTTGGCAATTTCCTTAAATATAGGGCAATCTTTCACGTCTTCGTCCGTGATTCCATGGATTTTGGAACTCTCCGGAGGAATAGGCATTTGAGGATTTATCCTGCGGGTTTTAAACTCTTCCCTGCCATCAATAAATACTTTAATGACAGATATTTCTACGATACGATCTTTAGCTATATTCAATCCTGTTGATTCGATATCGAATATAATAACCGGATTTTTAAGATTTAATTTCATTAATTAATTTTCAAAAAACTGGGGTAAAATTATTAAAAAATTATTAATCCCGTTAATATTTTTCCTAACTGCCTGAATCTTGTCCCATAAATAACGAGGTATTTGATGCAAATTATCCCCTGCGAAAGTCCTATTTTTGAATTTTTATGAGCTTTAAATCTTGAATTTATATTTTTTTGTGATGACAATACAATATTTTAATTACTTTTGGCGTCAAGTAATTTAACTTTAAAAAAAAGATACATATTATGAAAAAAAAGGTAGTTGCGGGAATTGACATAGGTGGAACAAACACCCGCATTGGATTAATCGGACAGGATGGCAAAGTTTTAATAGATAGCAACATTGCCACCGACAAATACCCTACTGTAGAAGGGTATATTTCCGCCATATACAACAGTATTGACCTGCTAATGAACAATCCCAATTTGTCGGCATGCGAACTCACAGGCATAGGAATCGGAGCGCCAAATGCAAATTTTCACACGGGATGTATCGAAAAAGCGGCTAATTTGCCATGGCAGGACGTCCCCCTGAAGTTGATGCTGGGCGAATATTTTCCGAATCTCAAGATTAAGGTAACCAATGACGCCAACGCCGTAGCCATTGCCGAGATGGTTTACGGAAAAGCAAGCAAATTGAAGGATTTCGTTGTCATAACCTTAGGAACCGGTTTGGGCAGCGGAATCGTTGCTAACGGCGAGTTGGTTTACGGTCACGACGGACTTGCCGGCGAAGTGGGGCATATCACAGCCGTACCCAACGGAAGAAACTGCAATTGCGGACGTCAAGGCTGCCTTGAAACTTATGTTTCGGCGCCGGGACTGAAACGCACAGTGTTTGAACTGCTGGCTAATTCCACAGAAAAAAGCCTGCTCAGAAATTCTTCTTTCGAGGAATTAACCTCAATAAATATTCATGCCGCCGCTCTGGAGAATGACCCTATAGCCCTGCAAGCCTTCGAGATAACAGGGGAAATACTCGGAAGAAGTCTGGCTGATGTGGTGGCATTTACCAGTCCTTCCGCAATATTTATTTTCGGAGGATTAGCCGAAGCTAAAGAAATGATAATCAATCCTGCAAAGGAATACATGGAGAAATATCTCCTGCCCTGTTTTAAGGGTAAAGTAAGCCTGCTATCTTCGGAATTAGGCAATAAAGACGCAGGTGTTATCGGCGGCGCCGCATTGGTTTGGAAAGATTATATTTAATGCTATGTTTTTCCCTCCAAGATATATAATTCGTGTTTTAAAGGCAACTCTGTATATCATACTCATATTTGCACTTGTGCTGCTGTTAATGTATTTTTTGCCCGGACAGACAAAACCGGAGAGTTTTTGGGAACTTATCCCGCAACCGATTCAAATGTTCGGATTCTTCCTGTTGTTTGGAATAGCTTATCCCTTAGTTTCGTTTGTTAAAAAAAGCGCTATGTTGAAAAAATCTTTTTCCGAAGAACGGATAAATATCATCAACATTTTTGAAGTTTCGGGATATGAACTGACAACAGAAAAGGATGGCATCCTGATATTCAGACTTAAAAACAGATTTAACCGCTTTATGCGACTTTTGTTTGAAGATGCAATTGAGGTCGAATATAAAGACGGAAATGTTGTATTATCGGGTCTAAGGCGCGATGTGTACAGATTAGTCAAACATATTGAATATTTGGACAAATAGCCCCGTCTGCCCCCCCCAAAGGGGGGAACAGACGGGGCAGAGAGGCAGAAAGAATTATGAATTTCGTGAAATTGTCTGAACCTTGATTAAAGGATTTTACCTTCACAGAAAAATTCGTGTAATTCGCAAAAATCCGCAGGATTTAATTCGTGTAATTCGTGGATAAAAAAATTTCCGTGGATAAAAAAATCGTTGATAATGGAAAATACTTCGAGGACGGTAATAGAAAGGATGTTGAACGGTCAGCGGATGTTTTTTGCAGAGCTCCGGACAAGGGACATAGACTTTCGCATACGGCAATTAAAAAAATTCAGGTCGGCGATACTGAAATACGAAACAAAAATCGCCGAAGCGCTTTGGTTAGATTTACACAAATCGGCGGAAGAGGCTTATCTGACCGAAATCAGCGTAACGCTTCGGGAACTTGACTGTCATATCAAACATCTTAAACAATGGGCTAAACCACAAACAATTGTTACTCCCATTCAGTTGTTTCTCTCGAAAAGCGCAATAATTTACGAACCGCTTGGAGTAGCGTTAATTATTGCTCCGTGGAATTATCCGTTTCAGCTGTTGATGAACTCTTTAGTTGGCGCGATTTCGTCGGGATGCTGCGCCGTGCTGAAAGCCTCGCCATACGCGCCCGCAACAGCCAAAGTGATGGAAGAGATGATTATGGAAATTTTTCCGGAAAATTATATCGGTTTCACACAGGGCAACAGAGAAGTAAACCAAATATTACTCGAACAGCGTTTTGATATTATCTTTTTCACGGGCAGTCCGGATTTGGGTAAAAAAGTAATGAAAGCCGCATCGGAACATTTAACTCCGGTTGTGCTGGAATTGGGCGGAAAAAGTCCATGCATAGTAGATAAGGATGCAAATCCGACAATTGCAGCAAAACGCATCGCCTGGGGTAAAACAATCAATGCCGGTCAAACTTGCATCGCTCCCGACTATTTATTTATACATCATTCGGTGAAAGAACAGTTTGTGGAAAAATACAGGAAGGCGATTACAGACATGTTTGGCGCCGACGCTAAACAAAGTAATTATTACGCCCGCATAGTGAACCGCAAAGCGATGGAACGCCTGAAAAAACTTATGCAACACGGAGATATTATTTTCGGCGGAGAAATAGACGAAAATAACAAATACATCGCTCCCACTCTGATCGACAATGTGAAACCGGAATATCCCATTATGCAGGAAGAAATATTTGGTCCCGTGTTGCCGATTATGACTTTCGACGACATTAAACAGGTGACGGATTACGTCAACACGCACGAAAAACCGCTTGCTTTTTACTATTTCGGTAATAACCGCGCCGCAAAAAAGATTCTTTCCGAAACAACCTCCGGCGGCGGCTGTATCAACGACACTTTGATGCACATAGTTAACCATAATTTGCCTTTCGGCGGAACGGGAAACAGCGGCATGGGAAAATATCACGGAAAGGAGAGTTTTCTGGCTTTCAGCAACAAACGCTCAATTGTAACCAGCCCCATCTGGTTTGATTTGGCAATGAAATATGCCCCGTTTAAGAATTTCGGCAGAATCAGAAAGATATTGTAAGTCGTAAGCTGTGTTTACAGTAGCGCCTGCAAGGTTAGCAGG
>JAISRS010000303.1 GCA_031273485.1 Prevotellaceae bacterium | reverse complement strand
AAGAATAACCACGGCGACGATTTCTGGGAATCGGGAATAGTGAAACCGGACGTAATTCTGAAAGATATGATTAAAATATTCCACCCCGAACTCCTGCCGGAACATGAATTGTACTTCTACAGACACCTGAAATGAAAAGAGGAAAGTACCTTAAAGACCTTAATAAACGCAAAGGGCTGCGTGGAACAGCAGGAAACGCACACGCCTGCAAACCCGTGCAGGAGAGAGCCGTCATTGCGAGTCCCTTTAATGTTATATCCTGTTTTTAAAACATCCGGTAAGATACTAAAAGCGTATAAAAGAGAGGCAGTTTTAATTATTTTTTTGCAGATGATAAAAATTGTAATACCTTTGCGGCGCCGTAAGCGGATATGACGTAATTGGTAGCCGTACTAGATTTAGGATCTAGTGTCGAAAGGCGTGTGGGTTCGAGTCCCTCTATCCGCACAGTAATTGAGGCAGAGAATCAAAAAAAATACGGGTTTGTTCTCTGCTTTAATTATCCTATATTATATTTATATTTGATGGAAATAATACAAAAAACGCATAATGATGGCCTTAGCGCCATGGTGACTGTAAAGATAAATCAGGGGGATTATGGAGACAACGTAAATAAAGCGCTGCAAACACTTCGAAAAACAGGAGATTTTAAAGGATTCCGCCCGGGAAAAGTGCCGATGTCTATAGTTAAAAAACGATACGCACAAGCTTTGGCATTTGACGAAATAGAAAAAATGCTTGCCAAATTTTTAGAAGGCTATATAAAAGAACATGACAATCTGGTCTTGCACACTCTGTTTCAGAAATCTCCGGGGGCTATTGACCCTCTAACACAAAAGGAATTTGAATTTGATTTTGAAGCAGCTTTCTATCCCGAATTTAATTACGAACTGGATAAGACAATTGAGCTGGATTATCATAATATAACAATGACTCCCGAAAGTCTGGACAATAAAATATTATTGTACAGAAAATACTACGGGGATATACAGGAAACCGATGTTGTTGCGGAAACCGGGATGGTTTTTGCGGAAACCAAAGTTATCACGAAAAACGGCGAGGAGGACAGAAGAGTTCCGTTCCTGGTTGAAAAGATTCCGGAAGAATATATCTCACAGCTAATCGGAGCTAAAGTGGGCGATGTAATAAATTTGGAAATCAACAAGGTCTTTCCGGACAAAATCGACTTGAAAAATATGCTTGCCGTTTCGGAACAAGAGCTTGAATTACAACCCGAAACACTGTCTTTTACCATTAGCGCCCTCTATTGGGTGTTGCCTGCCGAACTGAATCAACAGTTCTTTGATACAATTACAAAAGAAGATACAGTCCACAATGAGGAAGAATTTCGTCAGTTAATACGTGATAGTCATGCCGAAACCAGTAAGATTTCCGCATTGGACTATATGTTTGAAACCATGCAAGCCGTTTTACTGGAAAAATTTCCTGTCCGGTTAAGGGAAGATATAATTTCAAAAATAGTGATTCGTAAATTAGGAATACCACCCCAGTTGGAAAAACAATTTGTAGAACAATATATCCCCCAATTTATAGAACAGATTAAATGGGACTATATAATGGACAACCTTGAAAAAACAATGGGCTTACAGCTTAGTTATCAGGAGATATTGGCAAGTATAAAATGGTGTTTAAGCCAAACTTTTTATTCATACATGATAATACATCCCCGTAATAATCCGGAGTTTTTTATGTCTATATTTCAGAGTATATATGCTAATGAAAAACACAAGGACGTACTTGACGAAATTATAGCGTTTGCCGTGAGAATTAAAATTGCAGAGTTTATAAAAGATAAAGTGCAAGTCAATGTGATAGATACTGATGAAGCTGATTTTATTAAATTAGCCTTCCAAATATCTCAGAAAAATAAAGCCAAAGTTAAAGCAGATCGCGAGATATTAAACAAGTTTCTTTCGGGAGAAGAAGTCCCTGAATCGGAATCGGAGGATGATACGAATGACACCGGCATTATATCCCCGTTTGAAGCGCTGAGAATTAAAATTGACTTGATTACACGAAGATGCCATGAATTGGAAATGTTTGCAGAACTTGAAGGAAATGAAATGTTAGAACGATTAATAGAGGTAACAGACAGTCTGGATACCAACTTCGAATTACTTGAAGAAGCCGAGGACATTTCAATAGAAGAAATGGAATATGAAATTGACCTGCTTATCCTTGAAGCATTCGCTTTAGTTGTAGAACTCGAACGTGAACTTCAATTATTCGAAGAAAACGATGATGAAGATGATGATGATGAAGATGATGATGAAGATGATGAAGATGAAGAAGATGAAGAATTTGATGATGATGAAGATGAAGATGAAGATGATGAATACGACGATGATGATGAATACGACGACGAAGAAGATGAAGTAGATGAATTTGATGATGAAGTAGTAGAAGTAGAATATACCGAAATAAATTCCGAAACCGAAATAAACTCCGAAGAAAACAAACCCGGTATAGACGTATAAAAATAAGTACATTAAATAAAAATATCGAATATGAATGATTTTAATAAATATTCACTGAAACATACAGGAATAAGCAGCTTAAATATGCACAGATATACATCAATGATAGAAAATTCCATCACTCCGTATATTCTGGAAGAGAGGCAATTGAACGTTCAACCCTTAGACGTGTTTTCACGTCTGATGATGGAACGAATCATATTTTTAGGAACACCGATATACGACGAAGTCGCTAATATTATACAAGCACAGTTATTATATCTGGATTCGGTGGATTCCGCCAAAGGAATCCAAATATACTTAAATTCGCCGGGAGGCTCTGTTTCCGCAGGTTTGGGGATTTACGACACAATGCAACTCATCAATTCCGATGTGGAAACCATCTGCACAGGCATGGCAGCTTCCATGGGCGCAATACTGCTTGCCGCCGGCGAAAAAGGAAAACGCTCGGCTTTGCCGCACTCAAAAGTTATGATACATCAACCGATGGGAGGCGTCGAAGGGCAGGCAAGCGATATAGAAATCACAGCAAGAGAAATTCTCAAAACAAAAAAAGAACTCCATCAAATACTCGCCAATCACACGGGACATCCTGTCGAAAAAATCGAAATCGATTCGGATAGAGATTATTGGATGTCAGCCGTTGAAGCATTGGAATACGGTATGATTGATGAAGTAATGAAAAAGCAAAATAAAAATGGCAAATAATAAGAAAAAATGTTCATTCTGCGGCTCATCCGAGGATGAAGTCAGCATGTTAATGGTTGGACTTGAAGGCTGTATCTGTGATATGTGTATAGATCAGATTTACGGCGCAATGTCGGAAGCATTGGAATTTTCCAACGGACTACCCAAAAATACCAGAAAAAAGAAAAAAAATCCGAAAGTAACCGCCGCAATCCCTAAACCCAAAGAAATAAAAAAGTTCTTAGACCAATATGTCATCGGTCAGGACGATGCAAAAAAATATCTTTCGGTTGCCGTCTATAACCACTACAAAAGAATAGGTCAAAATATGGACGACATTGAAATAGAGAAATCCAACATAATAATGGTGGGCGATACCGGTACCGGTAAAACATTGCTTGCCCGCAGCATAGCCAAAATGTTAAACGTACCCTTCGCCATTGTGGACGCAACGGTGCTTACCGAAGCCGGATATGTGGGCGAAGACGTGGAAAGTATCCTCTCGCGCCTGCTTCAGGCTGCCGACTATAACGTGGAAGCCGCCGAAAGAGGCATTGTCTTTATTGATGAACTTGATAAAATCGCACGTAAAGGCGATAACCCCTCTATCACTCGCGACGTGTCGGGCGAAGGAGTTCAGGAAGGCTTGTTGAAACTCCTTGAAGGCTCCTTAGTAAACGTCCCCCCAAAAGGAGGAAGAAAACATCCCGAACAACAGTTTGTTGTGGTAAACACAAAAAATATCCTGTTTATCTGCGGCGGAGCATTCAACGGCATAGACAAAATAATCTCCGGCAGATTAAACACACAAACGCTCGGATATAAAGCCGTTCAACAAAAACATGTAATTGACAGCAAAAATCTTTTGCAGTATATTCTTCCCACCGATTTAAAATCTTTCGGGCTAATTCCCGAAATCATAGGACGTTTGCCGGTGCTGACATATTTGTCGCCGCTTACCAAAGATATTTTGCACAGGATTCTTACCGAACCCAAAAATGCAATAATAAAGCAATATATAAGTCTGTTTGCAATCGACGGAGTGAAATTGACATTCGAAGACGAGGTGTTTGACTATATAGTTGAAAAAGCGATAGAATTTAAGTTGGGAGCAAGGGGATTACGGTCTATTTGTGAAACTATTATGGTGGATGCAATGTATGAATATCCATCTAAAACAGGAGATACGATTACAATAACATTGCAATATGCAAAAGACAGAATCGAAAAATTGAACATGAATCTGTATGTAGCATAAAATGTTGCATGTAAATAAATTTAGTTATATAATTTTTTAAAAACTTTAGAATATGAGCGCTGAAGAAAAAGTATTGGAAGCTATGCGCAACGCAGGACAGCCTTTAGGGGCAGGTAAAATAGTCGAACTTACAGGTTTAGACAAAAAAGAAGTGGACAAAGCAATGAAATCCCTGAAAGAATCGGGAAGCATTGTGTCGCCGAAACGCTGTATGTGGGAACCTGCAAAATAGTTGAATGATAGTATAATTGATGGTTTATTTTACCCTGAACGGTAAAACGTTTTCGTAAGGTTATATAGTTGTTTTTATTGTACCCGTTCGTGACTTTGACAGTGGTGTCTGTCGGAGAAAGGTGTTTTTTGCACCTTGTAATCCGATAGAACATTTTTTGACTCTGTCCATGTAAATATATAAACAGTAACGAATTTCGGTTAATCGCCGTATAGAGATAACCTTTATGTTTCGTTTATATCCACCCATTGTATGGGTAACGGATACGGCAGTTGATAGACGAATTAACTCGGTTTAGTAGCCGGAACGTAAATTCGACGCAGTCAATTGAGCGACTTTTTGCGTACTTTGCAGCGCGCAATGGCGATGATAATGTAGTCTTTACTGTGGAAACAGTTTATTAACCGAAAAATAAACAGTATGAACATTTTCTGTGATTATTTCCATAAATTGTTCTGCAATTATTAAAAATAAATGTAATACGCTCAATTGATTGTGTTTTTATCAAAAAACGGATAATAATACAATGGTTTTGTGTCGTGATTAACGAGAATAAATTATTACGTATGAATCTTTTTGATGTATATTCCATTTGGGATATTGAACTTATTAAGGCAAAAAAATGTAATCTGTACGATTCCGATGGAAATAAATATTTGGATTTGTACGGAGGTCACGCTGTGATTTCTATAGGACATTCACATCCGCAATATATCAGCAGTATAGAGCAACAGTTGAGAGAAATATCGTTCTTTAGCAATGTTGTTATCAATAACCGGCAAAAACAATTTGCCGAAAAATTGGGGAAACTGAGCGGTTATACCGATTATTCGCTGTTTTTGTGCAATTCCGGAGCTGAAGCTAACGAAAATGCACTGAAACTCGCCTCCTTCAAAACTCAAAAAAAGAGAGCGCTTGCCTTTAAAGGCGCATTTCACGGGCGAACTTCCGGCGCAGTTTCGGTAACCGATAATCTGAAATACAGCGCCCCGTTCAATCTCACGGACAATGTAACTTTTGTTTCTTTGAATGACATCGAAAGCGTTGAAAACGAATTAAAATCAGGGCAATATTGTGCGGTTATTATAGAAGGAATGCAGGGAGTAAACGGCGTTACAGTTCCTACGGACGAGTTTTTCCGCGAGCTGTCGGCGCTTTGCAAAGCGCACGGAGTTATACTGATTTTAGATGAAATACAATCGGGATGCGGACGTTCGGGAAAATATTTTTACCATCAATATTCCGGCATCAAACCCGACCTGATAACTGTGGCTAAAGGAATAGGCAACGGTTTTCCTGTGGGCGGCGTGCTGATTTCGCCTGATTTTGAACCGGTCAAAGGCAGTCTTGGAACCACGTTCGGCGGGGCGCATCTGGCGTGTGCGGCAGGTATAGCCGTTGCCGATGTAATGACTGAGGAAAATCTTATGTCCAAAGCAGCGGAAACAGGCGAATTTCTGATGAAAGCATTATCCTCGTTTCCTCAAATACGGGAACTGAGAGGTAAGGGCTTAATGATAGCTATAGAAATGCCGGAATCCGTGTCCGAAATACGACGTAAATTATTGTTCAACTACAAGATATTTACAGGAGTATCTCACACAAACATCATTCGTCTTTTGCCGCCCCTGTGCCTCACGAAAGAGGAGGCGGAATATTTTATCAATTCGTTCGGAGAAATTGTAAATTAAACGGGAAAATTGCAAATTAAACGGTGTTCCGAAAGATGCAAAACATTATATTGCACAAATTCTGCGGTAAAAAAACGCTGAATATCAAGCAATATTATGATAAAAAGATTTCGTTTGCGAATAATTAATATTTTTTTGTACTTTTGCGAGCCGATTTATGTAACATGAGAATGGTGCAAGATTATATTAAATTGCCGTTGCGCAATTTAGAAAAGAAAAGACATACATTTGAATTTGATTTAAATGAAGAGTTCTTTTTACACTTCGAAAACCCGGATATAATTCGGGGTTCGGCAAAGGTGTCTTTGGAAATAACAAAACTGAGCAATTATATGAACATAGTTTTGGAGTTTTCGGGAAAGATTACCGTTCCTTGCGACCGTTGCCTTGAGGAACTTGAGGTGAGGATTAAAGGGAAAAATTTTTTGTCGGCACGATTCGGAGAAGAACCCGAATCGGACGAAAATGAAGAAAATTTGGAAGATATAATATATCTAAATCCGGAAGATGAGGAAATAGACCTTACAAATTATGTTTACGAAAGCGTCTGTTTAGCCTTACCGATACAGAGAGTACATGCAAATGACAAAAACGGAGCAAGCCTCTGTAACCCGGAAATGTTGAAATATATTTCCAATTCGAAAGATAACAAAACAGGAACAGGAGAAAATGAAACAATATCTCCGTTTGGTATCCTGAAAAATATAAATATTTGATTTTTTTTTAAACATTTTTAAACAATACAATAATGGCACATCCTAAACACAGAACGTCGAAACAAAGAAAACACAAACGTAGAACGCATTACAAGGCAGAAGTTCCAACAATAGCTTTATGTTCAAATTGCGGTTCAGCAGTTCTTTATCACAGGGTTTGTCCCGAATGTGGATATTACCGAGGTCGATTGATTATTGAAAAAGCATCTGTTGAAGTATAGTTCCGTAAAATCTTGAAACCTTAAATTTAAGGTTCCGACTACATTAAGTAACTAATATTAATAAGAGATGAAGATCGGGCTTGATACAATGGGAGGAGATTTTGCTCCGAAAAATGAAGTGCTGGGAGCAATTGCAGTCCTTCCGGAATTAAAAAAAGATTCCGAAATAGTGCTTTTTGGAAATGAAACACAAATTAAAACAGTTTGTGTGGAACATGGCGTAGATCCGGCACGATTCCGGATAATACACACTACAGAAGTAATCGGGATGCACGACCATCCTGCAAAAGCATTTACTCAAAAACCTGATTCCAGCATGGTAGTGGGTTTCAAGTATCTGTCGGCAGGTTTGATTGACGGGTTCGCAAGTCCCGGAAATACCGGGGCTATGATGGCAGGAGTAATGTACACCGTGAAACCTATCGAAGGCATCCTGCGTCCCTGTATTTCCTGCTTTTATCCTATGATTAACGGTAGATGGGGAATACTTGTTGATGTGGGCTTGAATGCCGACAGTAAACCGGAAAATCTGTACCAAAATGCCATCCTCGGTTCGCTTTACGCAAAAGGCGCTTTGGGCGACGAAAATCCCAGAGTAGCGCTCTTGAATATAGGCGAGGAATCCTCAAAAGGAAATCTTGTGGTAAAAGCAACTTATGAATTAATGAGTAAAACAAAAGATTTTAACTTCGTGGGAAATATCGAAGGGAATGATATTATGACAGGTAAAAAGGCTGATGTGGTGGTTTGTGACGGATTTGTGGGAAATATCGTTTTGAAAATGGCTGAAAGCGTCTATCATTTAGCTCTGGCTCAGGGAATAGAAACCGAATTTTTCGGTAAACTTAATTACGAATTCCATGGAGGAACCCCTGTGCTGGGAGTAAATGCTTCGGTGATAATAGGACATGGAAGCTCCTCTCCCACAGCTATAAAAAACATGATCCTTACCGCCGAAAAAACTATCAGCGCAAAAATGGTGGAGAGAGTAAAAGAAATATTTAAACAATCAACCATCTTACAAAAATAATAATGATTTGTATAAAATGTGATTTACAATATGAGCAACACAAACAGTAACCGAATAAGAGCCGTTATTACCGGTATAGCCGGATATGTACCCGACTATATACTCACCAATGAGGAACTTAGCCGCATGGTTGATACCACGGATGAATGGATAATGTCCAGAGTAGGAATACGCGAACGACATATTCTCAAGGAATCCGGAAAAGGCGTTTCCTGTATGGCTGTGAAAGCGGTGGAACGCTTGTTTGCAAAAACAGGAACAAAACCCGAAGAAGTAGATTTATTGGTATGGTGCGGAGTTACAGGCGATATGCCTTTTCCTGCAACCGCAAATATCATATCCGACAAATTGGGCGTGAAAAATGCGTTTAGCTTTGATATAAATGCAGGTTGTTCGAGTTTTCTGTTTTCTTTGGTCACTATGGCTCAATTTATAGAAACGGGACGGTGCAGGAAAATTGTCCTTATAGGCGCCGAAAAACTTTCTATGTATGTAGATTACACCGACAGATCTACCTGCCCTCTCTTTGGCGACGGAGCTGCTGCGGTGCTCATTGAACCCACAACCGACAATCTGGGACTGATGGATTCAATCACAAGAACCGACGGCTCGGGCTGGAAACATTTATTCCTTCAAGCCGGAGGATCGGCTTTGCCGGCAAGTATGGAAACGGTATTTCGCCGTCAGCATTACATTCATCAGGAAGGACAGGCGGTGTTTAAAGCAGCGGTTTCCAAAATGGGCGATACTGTGCTGGAATTGATGGAAAAAAATAATCTTTCGCCCGACGACATATCCTGGCTGGTTCCACATCAGGCAAACTTGAGGATAATTAATGCCACAGGAAACCGTATCGGTCTGTCGAAAGAAAAAGTGATGATAAATATCGAAAAATACGGCAATACTTCCTCTGCCACAGTTCCCTTGTGTCTGTGGGATTTCGAATCGCAACTGAAAAAAGGTGATAATATAATTCTTACCACCTTTGGCGCCGGATTCACCTGGGGAACAATCTACCTCAAATGGGCTTACGACGGCGTCAGAGACCTTTCGCAGGGTCTAACGGGAGGATTGAAAATAAATTGATGAATTAAATAACGCAAAATAAAGGGGCCCTATAGTTCAAGGGATAGAACGAAAGTTTCCTAAACTTTAAATTCGCGTTCGAGTCGCGGTGGGGCTACAAATGAATTATGAATTATGAATTATGGGCTAAATCTTATTTTGAGGTGCTATAAGATGTAACGACTATGTACCCTTCGTTCTGCGTAGCAATAGCCCGAAGGGCTTAATTTTCATAACCGCAGGTCAACGACCTGCGGAAGCA
>JAISRS010000241.1 GCA_031273485.1 Prevotellaceae bacterium | reverse complement strand
CAATGGCGCAGGTAAATCGAAAACTGAAACATGGTAAATCCGTCAGCTAACAATTTTTTACGGAAATCGGAATAGACTTTCTTTTCTTTCTTCGTCTCCGTCGGCAAATCAAACAATACCAGCACCCACATAATTCGATATTCGCTGAACCTGTCCATCTTTTGATAAACAATTATTCTTTCAAGTATATTTCCAAGTCAATTTTCAACCAACTTCCTTCCCAAACTTTGTCTTGAATCTTGGCGTAAAACCATTTTCCCGCATCCATTAATCGAGCCAACATTTCGTTTTTATTTCGGGGAATGTATCCCAATTTTTCGCCGTTCGAATTGTAAATGGCTATTGCAAAACTGTCGTATTTGTTGTCAGCCTCACGAACTAAATCCAACGTTTGACCTTTCTCCAATTTTAATTCGATTTCGTTCAAGTTTTTTATGAATGTAGTGCCTGCCACAACACACTCCAGCGATAAAATTTCATCGCCCGGAAGGGCTAAATCGCCGCCTTGCTTATAGATTAATTGGATTAATCCACTCGAGAATTTTACGATTTCACCGCTTGACATAGTTAAATTGATTTTAATAGTTCTAAACGCTCTTCGTATTTCACTTTTTGCTCTAATACCTGTTTTATAAGCGTTTCTGTTTGCTCATTTTGGTTTTTTACCCATTCTTCATTTCTCAATTCTTTTTCAATATTGAATGGGAAATCGGAACGGATTTGCTTAATTTCAGCCAGAAGTTTCTCTATTCCTGCTTTTAAGAGTTCGATTTGCAATTGAAAATCAGCAGCAGACAACTTTTCGGCGTAAGATTCAACGTCTTGTGCCATAACAGATAATGCACGCAAACTTTCTAAATCGCCCTGTTCGTAAGCTCGTCTTACAGCGTGCCAAAGATTCTTTTGATTTTCGGTCAAATCAGGATTGACGTCCGGATGTAACTCTTTGGCTAACTGACGATATAGTTTTCGAAGTTCGACACTGCGTTCCGGAGAAGCTAAATTGGAAAGTAAATAATTGGCATGTTCCACACGCGATGCCTCTGTGAGAATTTCTTCATAATCTTTTTCCAAGCCCATATCAACGGTTTCTTCAATTTTATCCCAATTGACAGGCTCATTTCTGTTAAGACAGGCAACCGCCAATTCCGTCATTTTTTTTATCCGCTTTACTTCCAAACGCAATTTGAGCAAATCCAGTTGCCTGTTTCCTATCTTTATGGTGTACAACGCTTCCAACTGCGGTTTGCCCCATTCCAACAGACAATCTTTATCTGTTAAAAGTTTCACATATTCTCCTTTTAAAAGCAAATAATTTGCTTTAAGTGCGTCCTTTTCAGACGATTGAGAAATTTCTATATTCATATTTGACACAATTATGCTGTTTTATTCAAAATACGGATAAGTAATTTTCCGTTGTTCTCCAATATAACATTTTGCTAATGAGGAGGTTGTTTTTCCTGCGGCAATCATCAACGGACTTCGTTGTCCGTCAATAAACACATCCAATACAGGAATGGAAAGCAATTTAATTTTTATTTCTTTGGATAATTCCTGAAAATCAATTCCGCTATCCACCATTTCCACCACTAATTTATCCACAAACGGACGATAGGGTTCCATGATGTCATCTGCCAGACAATAAGCATTGTAGCGGTTGTGGTGATGAATTCCAAATGTCGGCAACAAACCGCTGGCGACCAACGACCGTGCCACGACCGCCCGAAGGATTGCATAACCGTAATTGAGCAGATTATTCGGCGGAATTTCCTCGCGACCACGTGTGAAATTTTCAATATCGGGAAAAAGATTTTTCCAATAATAAGCGGCTGCTCTGCTTTCGAGATTGTCACTGTCGCCACTTTTAACTTGATTAGTCCAAGCCATCATATTTCGAATTTCCGCGCCTTTACATTGTTTTAATACGGTAGCCTGATTTTCAATTTTCGCTTGAATCGTTTGTTGCCACAATTGTTTTTTCAGCGGAACAGAGGCATCTATTTGTGCTTGAAACCGTTCGCGTTGCAGGGTATTGCCTTCCAACGGCAGCATTAAACCAACCGGCATCCGGTTGCTGTTGCAGGTAATCAGAGCGCAATTATTTGCCAATAAAGATTCTATTAATCCGTGAGTAAGAGTGATTTGCTTGTTATCTAAGATAAGAACGCCTATGTCTTCTATCGGTATTGTCTTGACACTGCTTTCCTTGAATGTTTCGGGTAGTGAATCATTCTTTTCGATTTCCGGAAGTTTGATAATCAACTGGGCATTCTTCATGCTGAGGTACGCCGGGTTTTCGAGATAAAGGGTCTTCTTAATCATTAGTTTATCTACTTTAATTAGGTTATGTTTTTGTTATATTGCCTAATCGATCCATATTTAGTTTTATGCAAAATGATTTTATTTGAATTCCATCAATTGAATTTTGATTTTTATTAATATCACTTCCTAATCCAATTTCATTAAGCAAATTCTTAGATGTAGATTTTTCTCCCTTCTTTGTATTTTTTCTCTCTTCAAAAAACAAATCTTTATTTTTTAGTTTAGCATGATCTTCTTTTTTGATACTAATTATCGGAGATGATATGTTGCTTGGGATGAAATTTAGGGTAGTACCTGTACCATCTGTAAATTTATATATTCTGTTCTTTTGTTCGTTATTTAAATACCGAGTATCAATAATAGTATTATTTTCTATTTCATCTCTTGTAGGCACATAAACTAAATCATTCGGATTTAGTACAAACAAAAGTTTAAAATCTTTGTATTCGGGATGATTTTCCGGGCAAGGGCTGATACCTTCTTTTAAATTGGAAATGGTCTCTCTTAAAGTCGGAATATAAAACAGTCTCTTTTTCTGACCATTTTCATTGTTTTCGTAAATTCCACAAAAAGCATTACTTCCTTGATCGGTTTTCACATATTTAAAATCTTTACATTTATTTTCAGACACCGAAAAAGCGGTACCCATCTTGCCTGCCTTACGTACTTTATAAATAGGTTTATGCGGTTTCCCCTTTTTTGTGAGTACATTTCCTGATTTCACACTAGTTTCGTTCAAAAATTTTATTCCATCATAAGAAAAAGCCAAGTGGGGATTATGTTTTATTTCTTTATTCTCTATTTCTTGTCTCAAATCTTTAACAAATACGTCTGTTTTATTTACTGTTTTTTCTTCTATAATTATATAATCAAACATCCTATCGTCTTTTATCAAATCCTTGATGATTTTTTTATGTTCATCATCTACAATAAAATCTACATATTTAATAGAATCTTCTATACTCAGAGATATTGTGTCATAATTATACAAGTGATTCTTTAAAATGTCCTGAATGCTTTTATCCGTTATATTTTCAATGACACCTATTATTTTTTCAGAAGAAACATTTGCTAAACTTTCCAGATCATTACCATATCTTGATGCGATATATTTTTCATATACTTTTACAATTGGATAATTGGCGGATAATTGAGTAATTATTTCATTAGAAGCTATTTGACCTCTCAACTCTTCAATTTGAGCAGAAAGAATCCTATCTACAATATCATAATTCCCCAAAATGGCTTCTTTAAGTGAAATTTCTTTTGTTCTGTGTATAAGATTGACTTTCCCATAAAAGGTGTCTTCATGAAGAGATTGCCGAATACCAAATTTATCTTTTTCTTTTAATTTTCCTTCCTTTTTAATAATAAATTCTCCGTTTTCAGGCACAGAGTATTTATTCCATCTTTGACGTATAATTTTATTTTTCTGTTTGAAACTAGCAATAGTATTTTCTAAAGCAATTTTTGCTATATCTTTAAATATTTTAGATTTTTCGTTTTTGTATTCGTATTCATATCGAATAATACCAGCTGCGGCTTTAATTTGTGCAGGTGGCAAAAAATAACTTTCTTTCTCATCATTAGATATTTTTCGAGACTCTGTCAATTGATATTTAATCGCCTTTCGAGTTTCTAATTTATTATTTCCTTTTTCTTGTGAAGAAATATTATTAAGATAATTTACATGATTTTCCGTTGTCAATGCTATAATGAGGGCATCTAAAGCATGGTGTCGGTGATCTATTCGTTTGGGATTAAAATCATTGTTGATCTCCTCTGGAACTTGATTAATAAACACTTCATGCCCATTAATCAGTCTAATTTCTCCAAATAAGTTTGAATTTGTTAATTCGTTTAGTCGTTTAAATCTTGGAGCTATTAATTCATTCCATGTCTCATTTAACTGCCAGTGTCGTTTCAATGTTGAAGTAATGGCTCCATTAGTTGCCAAAACATTTTTTGAACGGAAAGTATCTTCGTCTTTTTCTCTGACAATATTACTTAGTAACTTCATTGCCATTTTAGCAATATATTGACTGTTATTTAGTTGACTATTTGTAAAATCATCCGGAATATCTTTGCTTAATAAAATTTCCCGCTTTTTCCCTGTGAAATTTCTATTCACTAAATCTTCGTAGCCTTCTATGGATAAAATTTCTATCTTTTGATTGTTATGAGCGGCACAGAGAATAGGTTTCGATTTCGACTGTAGAATAAATTCGTATCCGGTAAGCGCTTTTTTTGCTTCGTTTACTTCTGTTTCGCAGATAACTTTATTGTATAAAGCATCTAAGGTTATCCGTTCTCGTGGAAAAATATGTTCTATTTGATATTTTTCTCGATCGAATAACTCCGAAAGTTTAATCATTTTACCTGTATATGGCGACTGATAACGTTGATCCAACCAAAGTTTATATCGTTCAAAGTCACTTCTACTTATTTTTGAGAAATCTTTAGATGTTATTTCTTTTATTTCTTTTTTTGTAATGCTTCTTGAATCATTTTCAAGTTGATATACTTTAATGTCTTTATCGTACTCTATTGAAGCTAACAATCCATCTTCTAAAATTCGCAATTTCTCCTGTTGAAATGGCGATTTGACTTGAAGTAAAGGATTCTCTTTCTTCAATTCTTTCAGCAATTCAATAATCCTTGCATTTGTTTGCTTGTTTTCATTATTCCGTTTATCTGCTTTTGCTTTTTGCTTATTGTTTTTCTTCATTTCCCGCCCTAATTCGATATGTATTTTATCAAAAAGTTTTTTGTAAACAGGCCTCCCATTCTCATCTACTCCTTCTTTTTCACCATAATACATCCAAATATCTTGAACAATGTGTAAAGTCTCAACTAAAACTTTCTCTACAACCGGATTATTTAATGAATGTTGCTTAAACTCATTTCTCAAATAATTCTCTATATCATAGGGAGAAGACCAAAACTGGACATCTCCAACTTCTGAGTAGCGACCATAAATCAAGTAACAAGCGCTTGAAATCCATAACCCTTGAAAATCAACAATCTCTCCATTGATTTCTTCTTTTTCAAAAACTTTTTCTTTCACTTCAGTAGTGATATTTTTGAGAATATTTTCAACGTCATTTTGATTCCAATATTTACCTAAACGCATAAAAAGCAATAGCTTTTTAATTGCTTTTTCCGAATACGTTCCATAATCATTGCTATAACCCGTAAACGAGCTGAAACTTTTTATCAACTCAGTTTTATATCTATCTGGCATCTCGCTTTTTACCAATAATTTGCTTATCAGTGAATGTAGCCCTGTCGTAAATTCTTCTTTTTTCTTCACTGAATAGAAAAAATGCCAGAGTAAATATTCATTTTCAGGACTTAAAAAAGTTTTCCAATCAAAACCTTTTATTTTTTTCAGTCTGACAATAAAATCATACCGGGTTACGTTACAAACTTCTTTATGTTCTACTTTCTTTTCTTCATCATCATATATCGGAAAATTCCATTTATATTCATTTGGAGAAAAAGATTGCTTACGAAGCTTACCCAACTGTTCCAATAATTGTTTTTGGGTAATGCTTCCCTTATTATTAAGGACTTCAAAAAGTTTTTCTTTTATATCGTTAGTTAATAATTGTTTTGTTACATCCTGATTCAACAAAATTTCTCCATTTACAATTTCTTCAAGTTTTATAATCTTCAATCGTTTAATAAATTGCCAAAGTCTAAATTCCTGATATAACGGATTAAATTTGTGTATTGCCTTTAATGGTTTTTTATACTTTTGCCCTGTTTTAGGGTCAATACGCTCGTAATTTTCTTTTTCATATTCACAATCAGCAATTAGTGATTTTTTAGATTTCAACTCTCGCTGATAAAACAAAATATCTCCACCTATTAAATCTTCAAAATCCAAGGAAGCAATTGTTTTACGATGATTTTCATTATTGGGATACAATAATTCTATCGCCTGTTGATATAATTCTCTGTTTTTTAATTCCGGATGGTATTGTTTTTGTTTTTCATATATGGCATCTAATTCTTCTTGATAAAAATTTCTTTCTATTACAGTTACTAAATCGCCTTTTATTTTCCGGATTGGATTTTGGAGTAAATTATAGTAAATAAAAGGAGCAACGCCTTTTGTCCCATGTTTAGTATTAAATGAATTGATTGAAGTCTCTGTCTTTAGTTTCATCAACGTCCAATCTTCTTCTTTCGGAATATTGATATTTCTACCTTTGTCTGCCCCTTTTAAAATTCTATTGCCATTAACATCATATTTTGTTTTGACAATAAAATCTTTTCCTAACCCTTCCCATTTGGGTGTATATCTGCTCTGCTGTTCTTTCACCCATCCTGTTTTCAATTCAATTTCAAAAACCCAATTCTCATTCTTTTTCCGTCCAGTATTCTTTACACTGGTCACTAACAAATTTTCGAGAATCTCATTGATAATATATTCCGCATTTTTTGCATCAATATTCCCATCTTCATCATATTTAGAAATAGTTTCAACCTCTTTTAAATCGTTTTCAAATGTAATTTGAATTTTGCTTTCTTCATTATAACGATATAGTTCTATATCTTCATTGTTAAAATCAACAAGAACAATCTCATATAAATCTTTATTCCCAATTTTTTTTACACTTTTGACTTTCCCTGTGAAGGTTTCTCTCAATTCTCCTTCTTTTTGTGCTTTTTCATCTTGTCCAATGACTTTTTCATAACCTCGTTTTTGATTGAAACTTAATGTAATCCACGCAAGTTCTTCCTTTGTCAGTTTATTGTTTTTGTCCTGAAGCGCTTTTTTTCTTAGATAATATAAAGTCCAATCATAAGGAAGTTTAGTTTGGTTGCCATTTTTCTTCGCATAAAATAATTCGGGATGAGATTGTTTAAACTCATTTTCCATTTCATGATATGCATCCATGAACAGAAATTGGAATTTACCATTTTCGTCTTTGCAGTATGCTAACTTTTCTTCAACTCCTTTTTTGAATTTACCACTACGTTTACCTTTTTCATTTGCAAACTCAATGGATAATTTGTAATGTTCAGGTAAAGCATTCAATAAATTCAAAACACAATGCAACCTGTCGCGTCTTAACAAAAAACGTTCATTTAATCTCCGTGAAGACCTTTTCTCTGTTCGTTGTGCCGCAGTACTCAATAATTTTCCACCACTTTCAAATGTGGTAATTTCTCCTGCATCCATTGTCAAAATGCGAGAACCAAGACCAAGTATCTTGACTAATCTTCTTTCATGGTCTATTTCCACCACCGCCCAGCCGATACTGTTCGTCCCCAAATCCAATCCAAGTATATTTTTCATCAGATACCAAATTAATTTTTTTTGCTGCAAAATTAATGATTTATTTGTGTAATCAAAATATTAGCTGTACATTTGCCGTACAATTTTTGGAAGCAAATCACAATAAGGATTATTCCGTTGTGAAAACATTTAAGGCGGGGACGAAAGTCCTCGTTTTTTTATTGTTGTGCCATGCATGATAATTAGGAAGATACCTGTCCGCAAAATGATAGAAAAGTATCCCCTGTAAATTTGGACTACTACTACGGAATAATTCGTAATAATCTGCACCGGATACAGCATTAAAATACACAATGACATATACGAAAAGAAGGAATACTCGCGGATGGTGCGTCCCAGTGGCGTGCCGTGAATCAAATCGGGATGAAATGCCAGCGCATAACCGCTTGGCTGGTAATACTCGTCGGTGTTTTCGCCGACCACCTGACCGGGCGCCAGAAATACTATCGTCCCCTCCTGATAATCGTAGTATTTGCGTCCGTAGCGCAAATCGCCGCATTTCAACTGTTTCAGGAAAACAGCATAAAAACCGAAGTACATGCGTCGCTGCTGCCTTGGCTCCGCCTTATTCAAATGAACGACACTTACCAGCGGATGCAGGGTTTCATGCCCGTTGATAGCGTTATACTCGCCGATAGTGTTAAATTTCAAAATATTATCCATTGTTCTGCAATTTAATAAAACGATGCAAAGGTAGGAAATCAATTACGAATTACGAATTACAAATTACGGGATAAAGTTCAAATCAGTGATTTTGGTAGGAAAAACAGTAATCCGTATAAAAAGTCGGTACAAGCAATGCCCTTACGTTGGAATGTTTTTTACTGAAATATTTTGCCGATTCAAAAACTTGCCGTATCTTTGCGCCGGTTTTATAACGGTTATTAAACTAATGCTGAATCGTTGCGGGTTTAATAGCCGTTTTCT
>JAISRS010000214.1 GCA_031273485.1 Prevotellaceae bacterium | reverse complement strand
AAAGGCGGTTCTTTCAACAGAAAACATTATGCCAATGGCGGAGGATATACGGCAGCCGTTTGTTTCCGGGCAACCGAAGCGCTGCTGAACTATCTGGAAGCAAGCTACGTGAAAACAGGATCATTGGATGGTACCGCCCGCGAATACTGGGCGATTATCCGTAACCGCGCTCACGTGAATTCTAACTTCGATAATACTATTGCATTAACGGACATGAGCAAGGAAGCCGAAAACGACTGGGGCGCATACTCCGCAGGAACGCTGATAGACCCGACCCTGTACAACATTCGCCGCGAACGCCGCAGTGAATTGCTCGCCGAAGGGCTTCGCTACATGGATCTTTGCCGCTGGCGTGCGCTGGATCAGTTAATCGCTAATCCATATCATATCGAAGGATTCCACTTGTGGAATACGCCGATGGAAGGCTGGTACAGCAATTTGATTGCCGACGGAACAAACGACGCCAATGTATCGTCCAAAGACAGGAGCGAATATCTCCGCCCGTATGAACGGTATGCCGGTCAAAGCGGATACAATGGAGTAACATGGAAGCAGGCTCATTACCTGCGCCCGATTCCGGTAAAACAGTTCCAGGTATCGGCTGCCGGAGGCGCTGATGTTTCGACTTCACCGCTTTATCAGAATCCATACTGGCCCGTTGCAGCCGACCAGAGTGCGACACAATAAAAACAGGTTTTAACAGTTTTATTATCAGGGAAGGGGCTTGCCCCTTCCTCTGATATTTTAAAATCACATTAATTATATTGACATGAAATACTACCCGTATGAGGTAGTTAAACGGTTTATCCGTTAATGATAGTGTTCTTTGAATTATTGGTTTATGCGTTTATAAAATATAAAAACGATCATTTTAGCCGTGCATGGGGTAAATTATCCGATAATTTTACCGGTAGGCTGGTCGATACGAAAAAAAATAATTACCTTTGCAGCTCAATAATACTGAAATTATGCACAGGAATTTATTTCAATCGTTGGTGCGACACTTAGATAAAAGGGAGTTTGCCATCATTACAGGCGCAAGGCAAACAGGCAAATCGACTTTGATGCGACAATTGGAGGCGCACTGCAAGGCAGAGCAAATTCCAAGCCTGTTCTTCAATCTGGAAAATAAGGCATTATTGGCGGATTTTGATCATTCTCCATTGAGTGTCTTACCTTATTTGCCTGATACTGATAAGCGAATGGTGATTTTTGTCGATGAAGTTCAGTATCTGCATGACCCGTCAAATTTCCTGAAATTGCTTTACGATGAATATGTCGATAAAATCAAAATAGTGGCGACGGGCAGCAGCGCATTTTATTTGGATAATTCATTCAGGGATTCACTGGCAGGACGAAAAAAAATCTTTCGTCTGCCCACCTGCTCTTTCGATGAATATCTGGCTTTGCGCGAGCGGCAGGATTTGCTGGACGATATTCGGCGGATACAATCGGATAATACGGCAAAATCGCTGTACATAAACGTTTTGCAACAGGAATGGGCAACGTATATGATTTACGGCGGTTATCCTGCGATTATTACCGAGAACGACAGAAAAGAAAAATCGGAACGTCTGGCGGAAATACGCGATTCCTTTGTAAAACGCGATATTTTGGAAGCCGGCGTAAAAAACGAAAAGGCATTTTATCAGCTGTTTCGGATTTTGGCAAGCCAGTCGGGCAGTCTGTTTAATGTTAATGAACTGTCTTTATCATTGAAAATCAAAAATGATACGGTAAATCATTATCTGAATGTTTTGCAAAAATGTTTTCTTATCAATTCTGTCCATCCCTTTTATCGGAATTTGCGGAAAGAATTGACCAAAATGCCCAAGATTTATTTGTCGGATACCGGTTTATTGAATAGTTTGCTCAACAATTTTCAACCGCCGGACATTCGGGCAGACAAAGGAGTAATTTGGGAAACGGTGTGTTATAAAACATTATGCGATAGATATGGCAGCGATGAGGTTCTGTTTTGGCGTACTTCCGACGGCAACGAGGTGGATTTGGTTTTGCCCAATATTGAAAATCCTTTTGCCGTAGAAGTAAAATACGACGAAGCGCGGATAAAAGCAGGCAAATATAAAAAATTCATTGAAAACTATCCGGATATCCCTTTATCATATAATTATCTGGTTCCGTTTACAGAGGATTTTTTCAGAAGAAATAAAATCTTGCAATGACGGATACGGCTTTGCCGGAACTGTCTAAAAACATATTGATTGCATTTTACGTCATTGGTAATTTTACCGGTCATTTTTATGCAAAAGCGCATAACTCAAACATAATTAAATAATAACCTGAGTTCCAGATAAGAATAATTGATAAATTGCCGAAAATTAAGCGATTTGCCCGTTAGGGCATACATATCAATAGAAAAAGCAATATGGTTCTCCTAAAAATTCCCCGTAAGGGATTCACATGGACGTCCTGCGGACAAAAAACAGCAGAATAAAATCATTTGCTATTGATATTCAAGTCCTACCGGACATTTCTTAAACAGAACTCAGGCTGACAGATACCATGAATAAAATAAACAATAAATATATATCAGTATGAACAAAGTATTTTTATCAATTTTCGCTATATCAATGAGTATAGCATTACAGGCTCAGGAAAAATCCATCAGTGAATATTCCTCCTTCACGCCCGGCAGCGTGTGGAAAGACCATACCGGCACGCACATCAACGCGCATGGCGGCGGCATTTTGTACCACAACAATACATATTACTGGTTCGGCGAACACAAAGGCGAGAAATCAAGTTCTGCATTTGTCGGCGTAACCTGTTATTCTTCCGGTGATTTATACAACTGGAAATACGAAAGCGTGGCATTACCTGTCGTCAAAGACAATCCCGCCCATGACATTACCTCCGGTTGTGTACTGGAACGTCCGAAAGTGATTTACAATGAAAAGACGAAACAATTCGTGATGTATTTCCATCTCGAACTGAAAGGCAAAGGTTATGAAGCCGCTCGTGTAGGCATTGCCGTCAGCGATAAGGTTACCGGACCCTATACCTACTTGAAATCCTACCGTCCCAACGCCGGACACTATCCGGTAAATATGACGGAAGAACAGAAAAAGGCGACTGCAAAAATCGAAGATTTCAAAGACTGGTGGACGCCCGAATGGAGAAAAGCCGTTATCGACGGCATGTTCGTTCGCCGCGATTTTGAAGGCGGACAAATGTCGCGCGACATGACTTTATTTGTCGATGACGACGGAAAAGCCTACCATATTTATTCTTCGGAAGAAAATCTGACGCTGCATCTGGCGGAACTGTCGGACGATTATCTCAGCCATACCGGAAAATACCTCCGCATCGCACCCGGCGGACATAATGAAGCGCCTGCCATTTTCAAAAAAGACGGTAAGTATTTTATGATAACTTCCGGCTGTACCGGCTGGGATCCCAATGCCGCCCGCCTGTTTACCGCCGACAACATTTGGGGACACTGGACGGAACATCCCAATCCCTGCATCGGCAATGACGCCAACCTCACTTTTCATTCGCAAAGCACATTCATTCAACCGGTCATCGGCAAAAAAGACGCCTTCATTTTTATGGCAGACCGCTGGACGCCCAAAAATCCGATTGACGCGCGTTATATCTGGCTGCCGATTTTGTTTGAAAACGGATTGCCTGTTTTGAAATGGTTTGATGAATGGGATTTGAGCGTTTTCGACACCGTCGCCGTAGGGGCAGGGCTTGCCCCTGCCCGTTCCGAAAGCAATTACCGATTGGTCTGGGCAGACGAATTTAATTACGAAGGCAAACCCGACCCTGCCGTTTGGAGTTACGAAAACGGTTTTGTCCGCAATATGGAATTTCAATGGTATCTACAGGAAAATGCCAATTGCAGTAACGGCGTTTTGGTCATCAAAGCAAAAAAAGAACAGATACCCAATCCCAATCACGTGCCGGGCTGCAATGATTGGCTGAAAGATCGCATGTTTGCCGAATATACTTCCGCCAGCATCAAAACCGTCGGCAAAAAGGAGTTTCTGTACGGGCGCTTTGAGGTGCGTGCGAAAATCCCCACGGCTTCCGGCGCCTGGCCCGCCATCTGGACGTTGGGAAAATCCATGCCCTGGCCCTCCTGCGGCGAAATCGACGTCATGGAATATTACCGAATAAAAGACGTTCCGCACATTTTGGCAAATACGGCTTGGGGAAAAGACAAACCATACGATGC
>JAISRS010000108.1 GCA_031273485.1 Prevotellaceae bacterium | reverse complement strand
CTTGGGGCATCAACAATAAATTGCTCGACAAAGCGACGTATAAACCGGCTGTTGAAAAAGCATGGATAGCATTAAATAAATGCGTAAATGAAGAAGGTCGTGTAGGTTGGGTGCAACCCATCGGCGCCGACCCCCGCAAAAACTTTAACAGCGAAAGCTGGGAAGTTTACGGAACAGGCGCATTCCTCTTAGCCGGCAGCGAAGTCATCAAACTAAAATAGAACGTTGATATTATGGAGATTTCGGTCGTTAAAATAGGTGGAAATGTGATAGACAATCCCGAAGCCTTAAGATGTTTCGTGGAAAAATTTGCAGTTCGCACGGGTAAAAAAATACTGATTCACGGAGGAGGCAAAGTAGCAACTTCAATCTCCACAAAATTAGGCATCCCGACCAAAATTATAGACGGGCGTCGCATTACCGATTGGGAAACAGTGAGAGTAGTTACAATGGTATATGCAGGTTTGATAAATAAAACGCTTGTTTCACAGCTTCAAGCCCTTGGCTGCAATGCACTGGGCTTGTCGGGCGCCGATGCGGGATTGATAAAAGCCGTCAAAAGAAACCCAAAACCCATAGATTTCGGCTATGTGGGCGATGTTCCGGTTGAATGTGTAAATGCAAAACAACTGCTGAATTTCATCGACGGCGAGCTGGTTCCCGTGCTTTGCTCCATAACCGCCGACAAAGACGGTACTCTGTTGAACTGTAACGCCGACACCATTGCGCAATCCGTCGCAGTGGCTCTGTCGCAACATCATCAAGTGGAATTAATTTACTGCTTCGACAAAAAAGGATTGCTCGCCGACGTCAATGACGATAATTCGGCGATACCGGTAATCAATCCCGAAAATTGTGCAAAACTTAAAGCCGACGGAGTGATTTCGGACGGCATGATTCCTAAAATAGATAACGCATTTGCGGCATTAAACGCAGGAGTGAAAAAAGTGGTCATAAAATCGTATTCGGACGTAGATAACGACAAGGGTACAATAATAAAACCGGATTGATACATGCGCTTTTATGATTGAAATCAATGTATTCACATTTTAATATTGCCGTGTGAAAAAATAATCTTATATTCGCACCTTATTTTTAAAAAATATCGTATATGACAGATAATGAAGAAAAAAATAGATATAGCGACGAAGAATTGCTTGAATTTAAAGATATTATAGTTCAAAAACTGATAAAAGCCAAATCGGAATTTGAGATACTGCGGTCGGCTATAACTCAAAACGAAAGTAACGATACTCAAGATACGTCTCCAACATTTAAAGTGCTGGAAGAAGGCGCTTCTACCCTTTCCAAGGAAGAAGCCGGACGGTTAGCCCAAAGGCAACAACAGTTTATCCGGCATCTGGAAGCCGCTCTGGTAAGAATCGAAAATAAAACGTATGGAATTTGCCGTGAAACAGGCAAATTGATTCCTAAAGAACGCCTTAAAGCCGTTCCTCATGCAACTCTGTGCGTAGAGGCTAAAAATAAAAGATAAAACACAAGAATGTCACTAAGTAAGAAAGCGTTCCTCTTCATCGGGATAATATTATTAGCCGATCAGGCATTGAAAATTTTAATAAAAACAAATATGTATCTCAACCAAGAGATACCTGTTTTCGGTGACTGGTTTTATATTCATTTTATGGAAAATCCGGGAATGGCGTTCGGAATGTTGTTCGGAGGACCTGTGGGAAAAATACTGCTGGTGTTTTTTCGCATCGTTTTAGCCGTTGCGTTGATTGTATATATACCTAAATTAGCACGTAAAGAAGGCGTTACAACCGGATTGGTTATAGGAATAGCCGGTATTTGCGCCGGAGCTTGGGGAAATATCATCGATTCGGCTTTTTACGGATTGATATTCAACACCGGAACAGCCTACAATCCTGAGTTCGGCGACTATATTCCCTATCGCGAAATTTCCGAACTTTCAACAAACGGATATTCCTCCTTTTTGCATGGTTGCGTGGTGGATATGTTTTATTTTCCCGTCATCCGAACCACCTATCCCGAATGGTTCCCTTTTAAGGCGGGAGAAGAATTTATATTTTTCAGACCGGTATTCAATATAGCCGATTCGGCAATATCCGTCAGCGCTGTGTATATATTGCTGTTCCAGAGAAAAGCGCTGAATCTTATACTGAAAAAACAGTGAAGCAGGTAATTAAAAATTACGAATTAACAATTACGGATTACGGATTGAAAATTACGAATTACGAATGAAAACGGGATGAATATGCAAACAAACAAACCGGATATATCCCCCGAAACGCAGTGGTTGAAATGGGCTGTGGAATTGCAGTTTATAGCTCAGGCAGGACTGACTTACTCCAAAGACAGTTTCGATATTGAGCGTTTTAAACGAATCAGGGAAATGTCGGCAGAAATAATGAGTCTGCATACCGGCATGAGTGTGGAGCATGTTCGGGATGTATTTTGCAATGAAACAGGCTTTCAGACCCCCAAATTAGATACGAGAGCCGCCGTTTTCAGCGACAATAAGATTTTGCTTGTCAGGGAACGCGCCGGAACCTGGTCCTTGCCTGGCGGATGGGTGGACGTCAATGAATCCATACGGTCGAACACAATCAAGGAAGTAAAGGAAGAATCGGGATATGACGCTGTTCCGGTGAAACTTATAGCTCTTCAGGACAGAAACAGGCACAATGTGCCGACGTATGCCTACGGAGTGTGCAAAGTGTTTGTTTTGTGCGAGATCACCGGCGGAGAATTTGAACCGAACATCGAAACCTCAGAATGCGGGTTCTTTGGAATGGACGAGTTGCCGCCTCTGGCAACCGAAAAAACAAACAAAGAACAAATCATGTTGTGTTATAGCGCCTATAATTCAGCCGACTGGATTACGCTGTTCGATTAACGACCGTGTATAATTCGATTGACGACTGTGATAAAACGTAATATTATTTTAATCAATAAATTTCAATGAGAGTCGAATTTAAACGTTTGGCAAAAGATACTACCATCTACGGAGTGAGTTCGATACTTGCACGTGCGCTTAGCTTTTTGCTTCTCCCCGTATATACCAGAGTGTTGGATGAAAGCAATTTCGGAATTTGTTCGGAAATACTTGCTTATATCGCTTTTATTCAGGTTATCCTCATCTTCGGACTGGAAACGGGTTTTTTCCGTTTTGTTTCTTTGAAAGAATACGATTCCGACAAAGTTTTTTCCACTATTTCTATTTTTTTGACTGTTGTATCTCTATCGTTTTTTCTTTTGATATTTGCATTCTCCGGCAATATCGCCGCAAATGCCGGATATAATTCTTTATCTGTGATATATGCCGCCGGGATTCTTGCCATTGACGCTTTTACGTCGGTGTTTTTCGCGCAACTGCGGTATCGGCGTAAAGCATTGAAATTTGCAATATTCCGTTCCATAAAAATAATTGCGGAAGTTATATTCAACCTCCTGTTTTTATTTGTTTTGCCTGCATATTTCGCCTCGCATCCACAGTCGGTATTACTCTCATTTTTCACTCCCGAAGCCTCTTATGTATATATTTTGGCTGCGATACTGTGTAGTTGCATAGTTTCGGTAATTCTTTTTATTCCGGAGATATTCAAAGTAAAATACACATTTTCCGCTTCTTATCTCAAAGTTTTGCTCATATACTCGCTACCTTTAATGCTGGCAGGACTTCAGGGTATTTTGAACGATTTTATCGACAGACCTCTGTTCCGGTATCTTGCCCCCGAAAACGATTTTACCTGGGAAGAACAATTGGGCGTCTTTTCGGCAAGCGCCAAACTTGCAGTGATAATGTCACTGTTTGTACAGATGTTTCGCTATGCCGCCGAACCTTATTTTTTTGCCGAATCGTCAAAAACTGATATAAAACCGGTTTACGCAAAAATAACGAAGTATTTCACCATTTTCTGTATAGTGATATTTTTACTGATAAGCTATTATTCAAACATTTTGCAATATCTACTGGGAAAGGATTTCCGTTCGGGCATGATTGTTTTGCCAATAATGCTCTTTGCTTATATGCTTTCGGGCATAAACCAAAATATTTCAATATGGTATAAACTTGCCTCCAAAACCAAAGTCGCCATAGTGGTAACATCGGCGGGATTGATTACAACAATCGCCGTAAACTACTTATTTATGCCCACATACGGCTACATGGCTACAGCTTGGG
Organism: Prevotellaceae bacterium; assembly: GCA_031273485.1. Lineage (GTDB taxonomy): Bacteria > Bacteroidota > Bacteroidia > Bacteroidales > UBA932 > JAIRLF01. Next base: position 3,168 of record JAISRS010000108.1, on the reverse strand, counting down.
GACATGTTGCAAGTTACACGGTGATGATAACGCTTAGCTGGCAACTTTCAAAACGCTATTACAAAATACCATATCAATGGAAATCAATATTGTTGTATATCGTTGCAGGTCTGATTCTGTTCTTTACAGCTAAACTTATCGAAACTCCCGCAGTAGCTCTCAATCTCGTATTTAATACCGTGTTGCTGCTCGTATTCATATATTTTATCCTGAAAAAAGAAAAAATTCCAATAAAAAACGCTAAGAAAATCCTAAGCCGCAAAACTGTTGTCAACAAATCTCCACGAATTTAAATCCTGCGGATTTTTTTAATTATCCGCGAATTACACGAAACATAAGTTCGACGTAATCAATTACACGAATTTCTTCTGCGAAGGCGCCCCCTAACAGGGTTCAAAACCTTGTTAGGGGGCTTTTAATTACCGAACATCCGCAAAACATTTGTAATTATTTCGGAGAAACATTATCTTTGTCCGACATAATAATTTGCATACATGATGATGAAATTTGTTGACAGAATAGCAGAACAAGCCCGTTTGCAAAAAGCATTGAATGGAAACAGCGCCTCTTTTGTTGTTATTTACGGGCGAAGACGTTGCGGAAAATCGCGATTGATTAAAGAAATATTATTGCCGGATGACATTTATTTCATGGCAGACCAGTCGGAAGCCGTGCAGCAACGCTCGTTATTGGCAAAGGTTGCAGGAAACAGCCTTGCCGGTTTCGATAAAGTGATTTATCCCGATTGGGGAATATTTTTTGAAACTTTAAATCACAGGCTTAACCGTAAAATCACACTCTGTTTGGACGAATTTCCTTATATGGTGAAAAGCGCTCCCGAACTGCCCTCTATCATTCAGCGATTGATGGATGATAAGGCGAATATGAATTTCAATCTTGTCATTTGCGGTTCATCACAACAGTTGATGTCCGGATTAGTGCTCGACAGTACGGCGCCCCTGTTTGGCAGAGCCGATGAGATAATGAAAATACAACCGATGCAACCGCTTTTTTTGCAGCAAGCGTTGGATTGCTCGGCAATTGAAGCCATAGAGGAATACAGTATCTGGGGCGGAATACCGCGTTATTGGGAATTGCGTCTGGCAGAAACAAATCTGCATGAAGCGCTGGCTTATCATTTGCTGACATCGCAAGGCGTACTTTACGACGAACCCATGCGCTTGTTTTTGGATGATATGCGGGATACTGTACATTCATTCACTATCCTTTCGCTGATTGCTTCCGGATGCAGCCGTTTGTCCGAAATTGCGGGACGATTGGAAAAACCGGCGACTCATCTGTCGGCTCCATTGGATAAATTACTTATGCTCGGATATATAGAAAAAGAAATGCCGTTTAACGAAAATTATAAGAACGGTAAAAAGAGTATCTACAAGATAGTAGACCCTTTTTTGCATTTTTACTTCCGTTTTGTAGTTCCAAACCGTTCTTTTGTCGAAATAGGACAAACGGATAGCGTGTTAGCTCAAATTGAAGCGCAATTTGCAGGCTATGTCGCTCCCCTGTGGGAAAAACTTTGCAGAAATGCGGTTCCATTTCTCAATATCAACAATGTTTCTTTTAATCCGGCTTCACGTTGGTGGGGCAAACCGGTAAAGAATAGAGAAATAGAATTGGATGTGGTGGCGGTTTCGCGAGATGAAAAATACTTATTGGTCGGAGAATGTAAGTGGAGCGATAGAACGATGGATGTCGATAAACTTTTTGCCGATCTGGAACAGAAAGCGAATTTATTACCTTTTGCTCAAGGCAAAACGATAGTTCCGGCGCTTTTTCTGAAACGAAAACCTGCCGCGTTACAAATGGAAAATGTGTTTTTCCCGGAAGATATTCTGCAAAATATGCCAAACCGTTAAAGCTGTGTGGTATAATGAGCTGTTTTCATTCGCCGCGCTCGGTCGATATGGCATGGGTGTCTTTTTACAGGGGGGATTGGTGAGTATGCAAGCCGGAGGCTTGCTTTTAGCTCCGGCGTAGCGGGACGTGGGGCATAAACGGAGACGCTCCGAGCATAAACGATGACGCTCCGAGCATGGATGATGACGCTCCGAGCATGATGTCGCCTCAAAATAAGATTTATTCCAATATCCTTATTTCATACTCATATTCATACGATTTTTTCAGCAGTCGATAAGGTTCATGCGGCAGTCGTCCCCAGCTGTCGTCGCCGCCGAGACCGCGTTGGAGCAAGTCCACGTTCAGATATATTTCTTTTTGCGGAACAATCTCGCTTGGGTGCGTATTCTTCTTCGGGACGCCGAAATCCAAGTCGTTCGCAGTATTGTGAGCCACTTTCACACTCAGGGGTTGAGCGCCCGAAATCCTGATACCGAAGCCGTTTTTGTCGGTTAATGAAAGCCAGCGAACGTCGGTTTTATTACCGTTTTCCTGCGGACGAATGTAGTCGAAAGCCTGTTTGCCGACAGCGCCGCCGTATATGCTGACAAAAGAGGCGGTGTTGCGGTCGGAATAGTTTTCCCAGGGACCGCGTCCGTAATACGTAAATGATTCGTATTCGGAAGAAAGACGCAACTGCGTACCGAAGCGCGGAAGTTCCGGAAGACCGTCCCTGCCTGCCGTCCACGAAACATGCACTTTGACCGTTTCGCCGACAACGGTGTATTTTATCGTGTACGGGCTTGATATATCGTTCAACGTGTAATCGACGGTGAGAATGACACTGTTTTCCGATTTTTCGACGGCGAATTTCCCGACCGTTTTATTTTGTCCGGCAAATTTCCAGATATTCGACAGTTCGGGCATACGGTTGCCGAAATCGTTGTCGGTCGGCGCACGCCAGAAGTCGGGTTGAGGTCCTGATACCCACACGTTTTTATCTCCGTACTGCAATTTTTCCAATACGCCTCTTCTTTTGTCGAAAAAGGCGGTGAGTTTGCCGGTTTTCAATGCGATTTGATTATTGTCGTCCCTGATTATTTCGACCGGAGCGGAAGCGACTGCCGTTGTTTCGGTAAAATAATCGTTCGCAGGAAAGGCAAACTGTTCGCGGGCAACTTCGTAACCGGCAGGTATCATTTCCGTTGCCTCTTTTGTGTAAGCGTAAATGTTGAGAAAATATTCGACGCCGGCTTCCTTTACCGGTGCAGACAGCTGAACGGCAATATCTTTTTTTGTCAGGGGAGATTG
>JAISRS010000223.1 GCA_031273485.1 Prevotellaceae bacterium | reverse complement strand
ATACAATTCGTCCGCTACTTTGAGATATTTATCTTCCAGACATTTGATTTCCGAAGTAGCTTCTTCCTGTTTTTTGTTGTAAAGATATCCGGCAATTTTCACAAGACAGTTAGTCGTTCCCGACATTGCCGACAGTACAACAATTTTTGGTTTTTCATCGTTCACTAAATCCACCACAGATTTTATTCTTTCGGGAGAGCCTACGGATGTGCCTCCAAATTTCATTACTATCATCTATTTTCTGTTTTTCTTTAGAAATTTTAAATTTTAAAAATTGTGCAAAGGTACACGATTTTTTACTTTTACCAACTAAAATTATTATCGAGGCTAAATCTTTTTTTGAGGCGCTATTGTTTCCGGCTGCGCCGCAGCAATGACTGCGCCCCCCTCAAGGTGGTAGCCGAACGAAGGAAACTCCATTCACAGCATCTCAAAAAAAGATTTAGCCAAATTACATTGTATTTCGTCTGCATTTAATGAAAAATTGTTCAGGTTATGTGCGGCAATTTATTCTTATTTACAGGTGTTTGGGATTTTATTTGTTATTTTGAATAAATTAGTCGTAACTTTCGCTAAAATTTTCGGAATTTAAATTCGTTTGAAATCGATTATATTTCAACAAAAACGAATTAAATATACGCAGATTAATTATATTATTTATTAGTAATTTAAATTATATGGTGATGAAGAATTTGTTAAACATTAATGTTTTAGTGATAGTTTTTTCTTTGTTTTCGTGTATTTCTTTTGCAAGAAGAGCCGATTTGGTCAAAAAAGAGTTGGATTTACCACAAGTCACAGCATTGGAAATCAGTTCGGTGTTTAAGGTTTACATTAAGCAGGGCGATACTCAAAACATTGTACTGGAAGCCGATGACGATGTGATTCCGTATGTTGTAACAGAGGTTAAAAATGGGAAATTGAAAGTATATATTTCTAAAAAAATCAAATGGATTACGAGCAGCAATAAATTATACATAACAGTACAAACGCTTGATAAAATAAAAGTTGCGGGAGCGTCTTCAATAGTATTCGATAATGGATTTTCTGCAAATAATATTAAAATGGAAGTTGCGGGAGCTTCCTTTATCACCGGAAAGTTGGAAATAAATGATGTTGATATAAAAATTGCCGGAGCCTCAAAAGCCGAGTTGGAAATTTTTGCAAATCAAGCGGCAATCAGCGTAAAGGGCGCCTCTTCGGTGGTTTTGTCGGGAGAAGCAAATACTCAGAAAATCGAAGCAACGGGCATGTCAAAAATAGACGCCGAAAACTTTAAGGGCGATTCGGCGGAAGTGCAAGCCACAGGCATGTCGAAAGTAACTGTAGGCGCTAAAAATCTGTCGCAACTAAGGAGCGTCGGGGCTTCGTCAATTATCAAAAAATAAAACAGGATATTAATTATCAAAAAATAAAAATTTTACATCAGTCATAGAGATTCAAAAATAATGTATATGACTTAAATTAACAAATATATGAGAGATAAAATACGGGTAGGAATAACGCATGGCGATTTTAACGGAATAAGCTACGAAATAATAATGAAAACCTTTTCGGATACGGCTTTAACCGATTTTTTTACTCCAATTGTTTACGGTTCGTCGAAAGCAGCCGCATACTATCGGAAAACACTGAATATGGAAAACTTCAACTTTAATATAATAACCGCTGCGGAGGAAGCAAATCCGAAGAAAACCAACATTATAAATGTTTCGGACAACGTAAAGGTCGAAATGGGAACATCGTCGCAGTTAGCCGGAATATCGTCGGTGAAAGCTCTGGACACGGCTACCGCCGATTTGCAGGAAGGGAAAATAGATGTGATAGTTACTTGTCCTATAAACAAATTCAACTCACATTCCGAATCCCATAATTTTACCGGACATACGGAATATTTTGCAAATAAATTCGAGGTACAGGACTATGCAATGCTGATGGTTAGCGATTTGATGAAAATAGGATTCGTTACCGGACATATCCCGATAACCGACATCGCAAAAACTTTAAATAAAGACCTGATAATACAGAAACTTACTATCATAAACAATTGTCTTAAAAACGATTTCCTGATACGCGCCCCGCGCATCGCCGTCCTTTCCTTAAATCCGCACAGCGGAGACAGAGGCTTGCTGGGCAGCGAAGAATTAAATATTATATGCCCCGCAATCGACGAAGCCCGACAAAACGAAATACTCGCCTTCGGAACATATTCCGCCGACGGCTTTTTTGCCTCCGGCGCATTTACCCAATTTGACGCTATATTGGCTATGTATCACGACCAGGGGATGATTCCGTTCAAAGCGATAGGTCTTCCCGGAGGGGTTAATTACACTGCCGGATTACCCATAATCAGAACTTCGCCCGCACATGGAACCGCATACGATATTACGGGTAAAGGCGTGGCGCTGCCTGCATCGTTGAGGGACGCAATATTCCTCGCTTCCGAAATATATGCAAACAGAAAACTTCAAAACGAAATAACCGCCAATCCGCTTCAGATAAAAACCCATCATCCTAAAAAAATATTGGAATAAACAAATCATGGAATCATTGAAAATAACTCTGTTTGCGCTGTTTTGTCTGATTGTAAACATCCCTCTGGGAAGATGGCGTGGAAAATACAAACGGTTTTCCATGCCATGGATTGCGATTGTACACGCCTCCGTTCCGGTGATAATCGCCTTACGCCTGTGGTTTGATGTAAATAATTTCTTCATCCCGCTGTTCATCGCGCTTGCCGTACTGGGACAATATCTGGGCAATAAAACAGTCAAAATCCACGATAAACGGTAATCCACGGTCTTTTATCCACGGTCTTTTAATCCACGAATTACACGAATTTAAAATCCTGCGGATTTTTTACGAATTACACGAATTTTTCTTTAGCTATGAATTTTCGGTCACCGAATTACACGAATTTTTCTGCGAAAGCAAAAATCATGTAAATCCTTTAATCGGATAAATCATGGTTCGGACATTTTCGGATAAAAAAGTTAAGTTTCTTATTAAAAAAATTCGAGGATAAGATTCGTAAATAAAATATCTGCTATATTTGCAGGGTAAATTATGTTAAACAATAACAAATAAATGGAATTAAAACCATTTATGTATAAGGTAATACGAATATAATTTATATCCTTTGAATATGTAGGATTTATCTATTTCCGGCATAGAGGAGGGATTGTTTATATTTCAAAACGAAAATTTTAAAGATAGATTAGTTATAAATGAAAGAAAAAAGAAAAATTGAAAATTACGGTTTTGCAACAAAATCAATACATGCGGGAGAAGAACCGAATTATGCGGAAGGAGCTACGGGCGACGTGGTTGCGCCCTTACATCTCACCACTACTTATGTATGGCACAATCCCGGCAGGCAGGTTTCGGAGTATGATTATGTGCGTTCGTCGAACCCTACACGAAAAGCCTACGAAACAAAACTTGCAGTTATCGAAAATGTAAAATACGGACTTGCATT
>JAISRS010000545.1 GCA_031273485.1 Prevotellaceae bacterium | reverse complement strand
GATAGCAAAAGAAAAAGTCGAAGACATTGACCTCTTCGGAATAGAAATGATATACGTACAAGGCGGTACTTTTACCATGGGCTGCACCGCCGAACAGGGCAACGATTGCGATGAAGATGAAAAACCGGCGCATCAGGTAAGGTTGAACAGTTTTTATATGGGCAAATACACAGTAACGCAGGCGCAATGGAAGGCGGTGATGGGCATTAACCCTTCATCTTTCAAAGGCGACAATCTGCCTGTAGAGAGCGTAAGTTGGCACAAAGTGCAAGAGTTTATCCGCAAATTAAACGAACAAACGGGCAAAAATTACCGCCTGCCTACGGAAGCGGAGTGGGAGTATGCCGCCCGCGGCGGCAATAAAAGCAAGGGATATAAATACAGCGGCAGCAATACTGTTGATAATGTAGCATGGCATGATGGTAATTCCGGAAAAAAACGCAGACAGTGGGTAATAACTGGGTATTCCGGTGGGGCAACGCATCCGGTGGGGCAAAAATCGCCTAATGAGTTGGGTATTTACGATATGAGCGGCAATGTTTGGGAGTGGTGCGACGATTGGTCTGGAAATTATAGCAATGTAGTACAGACCAATCCGAAAGGACCTTCTTCCGGCTCTTACCGCGTGATTCGTGGCGGTAGCTGGTACAACAGCGCGCAGAGCGTGCGTGTTCCCTATCGCTCCTACCGCACGCCCGACGACCGGGGCGACCTCATTGGCTTTCGGCTTGCTCGCAGTTCAAAATAAGCAAGAGAAAAAGATAAAAAAGAATGATAACTATAATGATTGATAAAATAAAAGGGATAGATAATACCGCTTGCTCGGATTTGCAATCCGAGCGTGGAACGGCGGAAAACAGACGTGGTGGCACGGGTTACAAACCCGCGCAAGCGAAGGTTCAAAATCCGTATGGTTTGATACGACTTATTTATACTCCTGTCGAAAACCTGCCTGTTACGGTCGTGCGTTCTCCAATTTTCACTGAATTCGGAGCTACGTTTACGCAATTCGGAGCTACGTTTGCGCAATTCGGAGCTACGTTTACGCAATTCGGAGCTACGTTTACACAATTCGGAGCTACGTTTGCACAATTCGGAGCTACGTTTACGCAATTCGGAGCTACGTTTACGCAATTCGGAGCTACGTTTACGCAAAACGTACCTGCGTTTTCAAGCGTTAGTCCTGGCGTTCAATGTCAATTTTATGAATTTTTAAATCCTTGTTTACAATCGGTAAACTCCTGTTTAAAAATCTTGTCCGCCTTGAAAAATCAAGTTTTCAGAAGTCTCCTGCAACATAAAACAAAACCATTACAAAAAAGATAAAGATGGCACGCAAAGAGATTAACATATTTAACGTATCCTTTCTGGATTTGCTGTCCGGTGCGCTGGGGGCGGTGCTGATACTCTTTATCATCATCCCCAAGATGACCGCCGAACAGCAAACAGCCATCGAAGAGCTGGAGCGGCTTCAGGTGGAAGCCGTTCAATTGGAGGAGTTGCTGGAACAGGCGCGAAATTCCATACCTGCCGAACTGTACGAACAAATACAGGCTCAAATGGAAGCCATGCAAAACACCATTAATGAATTGACCGGTGAAGTAAGGCGGATGCAAGGGCAAATCTCGCAACTCGAACGCAGGAATGAACAGCTCGTGCAGCAACAGCGGCAAACGCAGGAACAGTTGCAGCAAACGCAGGAGCAACTTGCCCGTGCGCAGCAGCAGCTGGAACAGATGCAGCCGCGGGGAACAGGACAGGGAGAAAAAATATTCGGCGTGAACGCTAAACTCGGAATTGTCTGTCAGTGGTCCGAAAATGTGGATGTGGACCTGTATGTGAAAAATCTTGCAGATAACACCGTTTGCTGTTACCGATCGCCCCATACTCCCTTCGGCAATCTTAACGAAGATATCACATCGCGCACGGAAGGAGACGACCGCTATGAACTTTTTTATCAGAAGAACATCATTCCCGGCAGATACCTTGTCTGGGTCAACATTTATCGCGGCAGCAATCCCGCAACAATTGACGGATATATTGTAATGTTCCCCGGCAGGACTGATGAACAAAAAATACCGTACCGGCAGATGCGTATTCAGGGGCAGGGTCAAAATTTCAATATAGGAATACTTACCGTAACGGAAACTCGAATTACTTTAACTACAAATTAATAAATAATTATGTTCAATAACAGATTAACACGCATTTTAAGCAGTATGACCGTCTCGATCATTTTTTCGGGACTTATTGTCTGGCTCACGCCGGAAGAACAGCCTTCCCGTATTTTAATCATGGCGGGCGGCGTTTTGCCCGCCGGACTGATACAGGCGTTCACCTTTTTTCTTTTCTTTTTCGGAATGACGGAAGTTCTGTGGATAAACAGCAGACTGACATACGAAAAAGACTCTTTTATCATGCACCTTCTTCCCGAAAAGGAGAACTGGGTGCTTTCGACGGATGACGTCAAGAACCTGAAATTGAAAATTCAGGATGTGGAACGGTCTCAAAAGTTCTATCTCACCGATTTAATCAAGAAATGCTGTACAAAGTACGCACTCAGTAAATCGTCGTCGGAAGTGATGGCTCTTACGGAAGCTCAGCTGCGGATTTACCAGGCGGAGCTGGAAAACGAACAATCGTTTATCCGTTACGTAATCTGGGCAATCCCGTCGGTTGGATTCATCGGGACAGTTATCGGCATTGCCGCGTCGCTGGGTTATGCCAAAGATGCATCCTCGGCATCCGGCATCGAAAAAGTAACCGACGCGCTCGCCGTGGCATTCGATACCACACTGGTAGCATTAATCTTAAGTATCATTCTGATGTATGTGGTTCACAGCATTCAGAAAAAGCAGGATGATTTATTTATCCGCATCAATGTATATGTAATAGAAAATTTAATAAACAGATTTTATAAATAATGGAAACTTCCAAAAACAAAATTCCGGAAGTTTCCCAATAAAAATTAGTAATTATGGCACAAGCAACACAAGCCTACAAACGTTCATTATCCGGTTCCGTAGGCGCCGGCATGGGCTCTCTTTTAGGAGGTTCGGGAAAACAATACTATATTCTCGAACACAAAATCAGTTCAAAATACCATAAGGCGGGAGAAGCTCAGGAAATCATTATTGATCAGGTTGAACTCGGACGGGACTACAAATGTCAGGTACGGTTCGACGAAACATTTGAAACCGTAAGCCGGCGACACGCCGCTATTATCAAAGACGGCAATCACTGGAAAATAGTACCCTTATCTCAAACCAATCCTACCATACTCAACGGCAGAAGGGTGCAAAAGGAATGGTATCTGCAAAACGGCGATGAGATACAGTTGTCTGTCGGCGGTCCCAAATTAGGATTTATTATTCCGACAGGAAAGAAATCTACCGTCGGAAGTATCGGACTGTCACGCCGTCTCAGTCTTTTCCGGCAACAGGCTCTAAGACCCTACAAGGTGGCAATGACGGTATTGAGCATTTTATTTTTATTGGCAATCGGAGGTCTGTCCACATGGACAATCTACGGTGACAAAAAACACAAAGAACAGTTAGGCGAAATAGAGCGGCGGAATATAGCTATGGCAGATAGCCTGAAACGTCAGCATAATAAAGTTATGGACAGTCTGCAAACCGAAATTGCTGCCGTAAAAGGTTCTTTGGATCAGGTTGCAGTGATGAAACGGGATCTTGAGAGAAAGATGCGGGAAATACAACAGCGCCAAAACGCGGCGCCGCAGGGAGGAACCGGAAGCGCTCCCGTGGTTAATAATGCCGCCATAGAGGCATGCATTCCACACGTTTTTTTCGTTCATCTGCATACCATCGAATTTTCCGACGGCAATGAAACGGAAACAGTTGACGTAAACCTCTTCGGCACGGGTTTTATGCTTGACAACGGACGGTTCGTTACGGCGCGCCATGTGGCGGAACCCTGGTTTTTCTGTGCGGATGCGGAAGGAGTTGATCAGCCCATGCTAAAACTCAACCTGCTTGCACATAACGGAGGGAAAGTAGTAGCACATTTTAAAGCCTACCCAAATACGGGAGAAATCCTTGAATTTAGCAGTGACAAGTTTACCTGCAACCGGTCTAATGATGTGGAAAAACACACTGAAGACGGTTTCAGGGCAATGATAGCCTCTCCCGACGCAACGGACTGGGCATATATAAATATGAATAAAAGCGGCGGACTGCCATTCGACAACAGCCGTTCGACTTCTCTGGAAACAGGCACCGTATTGACCGTTCTCGGTTTTCCTCGAACAATCGGGGCAAATTCGCCTCAGGACATCAGACCCGTTTACGGAAACGGCACAGTCTCCATTCAGGGACTGAACAACGGGGTAATAACCACCACCAACACCAATTACGAACAGGGCAATTCGGGCGGACCAGTATTCTATTCCGACGGCAACACACTGAAAGTAATAGGCATAGTCTCTGCCGGTATGGGAAGAACCATAGGGTTTATTGTACCTGTTTCCGCACTTCGATGAATGTTAAATAAATTAATTAAATAGAAATAACATGAAAAAAGTTTTATTCTTTTGCATTTTTCAAACATGGGCGGCAACAGTTCTTGTAGCCCAGTCTCTGGGATTGAGCATAAGCTCCAATCAACAAATGATAGAAGACGCCGTTAAAGACGGCTTGTTCGTCATACATCAATATTATCAGTTGCAGGATACAACGGCAGCCACGCCTTCGTATTACGGCTGGAACAATAATCCTCATTTCGGGGATACCTATTCATTAGGCGTAAAAACAACCAACGGATACTATGTCGGCGACAGGGTCATCCGCCCCTGGATATACGACAGTAAATTTGAAGAGTATCGCAACAGTAACCAGTTTGCCCCCGTGTTTTTAAAAGCAGAATACAGGCAGTTCGACAGCACATCCTGTTCTCCTCTGGCATTAAAAGACGTTACACCCGAAATAATATCGGAAAACCGCGTGTTTTTTATAGACGATGCGATATTCGACAATAAAGGATTTTCGGCTGATTATGCCGACGGCACAACGAAAGGCTGGTTAGTGTGGGCTGTTACCGACAAACCCTTGCCGGAAGCCGACAGACAGCCGCTGTCGTTACTTGTTTACCGTTCGGAACTGGTTCTGGAAAACCGTAAAGAACTTTATGAAGTGAGAACCCCTTCTACTCAAAAAACAGTTTTGGGCGGCATTTATATTCTTCCGGAAGTGACGGAGATAGGAAAAATCACCTTCCGGCTGCTCGGCATACTGCATTATGAAAATGACAGGTGGAATGTCGTAAAAATAAAAACTGTTGCCAATATGCTGTCAACCCCGGGAAGCAACAGCCTGTTAACCCCGGGAAGCAACAGCCTGTTAACTCCTGTAGTTAATGATTCCGAAGCCGGTTCTGACGATGCAAATAATTCTTCGCCGGACACGAAACAGAAAAACACCGATTGATCCGGAGAAAGGAAAACTCGTACAGATCAACGAAACGGTAAGTCTTTAAATGAAATAAAATAAAGAATATGAATAAAATAAAAATCAGACTGGCTGCCCGGTGCGAAGCCGCCGGACGTACCAGCAATGAAGATAATTTTCAATTATCCGACAATTTGACAGATGGTCGGGAATGGAAATTTGTGACAGACAAGGAAGTGACCCTGGAAAACAAAGGAGCTTTGATGGTAGTCTGTGACGGAATGGGTGGAATGAATGCGGGAGAAGTTGCTTCGGCATTGGCAATTGAAACAGTCAAAGAATGGTTTTCACCCGATGTATTGACCGATGATGTGGTATCCGATTCCGAAAAAATCAAAAAACATATCACAAAAGCCATTATTGCCGCCGATACGCGAATCAAAAAAGAAAGTCGCGCGGATAAGGAAAAAGAAGGTATGGGCAGCACCATTGTGCTGGCATGGATTGTGAAAGAAAGCGTATTCATTGGCTGGTGCGGCGACAGTCGCGCCTATCGCTGCAATCCCAACGGAAGGCTGGAACAGCTTTCGCATGACCATTCGTATGTTCAGGAGCTGGTTGATGCCGGAAAACTGGATAAAGACCTCGCCTTTGACCATCCCAACAATAATATCATCACTCGCAGTTTGGGCGATCCGAACCGGACGGCAAAACCGGACGTAAAAGAATATGCCTTATACAATAACGATATTATACTGCTGTGCAGCGACGGACTTTGCGGCGTTTTGCGCGACGAAGAAATCGAAGAGGTGATAAAAAACAACAGCTCCTCCATGGAGACCTGCCGTGACGCTTTGTGGGAAGCCGCACGAAATGCAGGCTGGCACGATAATGTTACAATTGAACTTTGCCAGATATTATCGGGATGTAATACAAAAGCACTGCCGCCTCATTCGGCGGAGAACAGCAATTTTGTGAAACCCGTTAAAAAAAGCAAAAAACGGATTGCTGTCATTACAGCACTCATCGTTGTACTGTTAAGTTTACTTGGAGGAGGATTTGCTTATGTAAACCATAACAAGAGTAAAATAAAAGATTCTGTTAGCGCAATATTAAACAAATACACAATCGTGTCGAACGATACCGTACTGTTTAAAAATGAATGCGACAGCCTGGAAAGTATAGACAGCAAAACCAATTCGTTTTTTTACGTGCTGAACAATTACAAATCAATAACCGCCTCGGTCGATTCCATCGACAATACATTACGCAGTGCGGAAAATTCGTGGAGAAAGTCCCTGGAACAACATGTAGCAGACTCTGCCGTTAAAAAAGAAATTGAGACATGCCCAATCAAAAGGCTGTTCATAATTTCGGACTCCGTCAAAAACAGCTCTTACAGACAGATTGCGGAAACAACTGCCGGCAAAGACAAAGACAAAGACAAAGGTCAAGCCAGGGAAAACAGTATCACTCCCGCTCAACCGGAAACCGGATCTGTACAGGAAAAAATATATACCGACGACATAACGGTATCCGACACTAAATATTCCGTATATTACATGTCCGGCGACAGTACAAAATATTATATTGACTATAAAACAAGAGAGCACGATACTTTCAACAAAATCAAAGATATCATGAAAAATCACATAACTGTGACCCCTCCTGTTCAAGACACGCTAAACGCTGTTATAAAAGCCATTAAGGACGCCAACCCTGAAGCCATTGGAACGGGTATATATTATGATCAGGGAGATCTCCTGCCTAAAGTGAAAATAAATACAGTAATCAGGATACCTGTAAAAAAAACTCGCAGTGGTCTTACCCTTGCAAATAACAAAGAACAGAGATTATGAAATCAAAAAAAAATATTTCATCCTGTCTATATTTATATGATGTATGTGATATGACACGTTTGAAGATTACGAATATAAACCAAATAAACTTGAACAGATATGCAGTTACAAGAAAATACGCTATTTTATGAACGCTACAGGCTGATTAAAATATTAGGTCGCGGCGGTTTTTCGGAAGTCTGGCTTGTAGAGGATACCAGAGCGAATAATAAACAAATGGCGCTGAAAATATATGCGCCCGGCACGGGGCTGGACGATGACGGCGTGAAACTGTTCAGTCAGGAGTTCTCTCTTGTCTTTGACATGAATCACAGTAATTTGTTAAAACCTGCACATTTCGACATATATGAGCAAATGCCATATTTAATAATGCCTTTTTGCGAACGCGGTTCCGCAGCCAAATTAGTGGACAATATCAGCGAAGATCAAGCCTGGCATTTTCTTCATGATGTGGCATCGGGACTGGCTTATCTGCACGGCAAGGAACCGCCTGTGATCCATCAGGACATTAAACCCGACAATGTCCTTATTGATGGAAGCGGCGCTTTCCTAATCACCGACTTCGGAATCAGCACACGGGCGCGAAGTACCTTGCGGAAAAGTGTAATTGTTTCCGAAAACACCGGAGGTACGCTGGCTTATATGGGACCGGAACGCTTTAGCCGGAACAATCAGCCGATCAAAGCAAGTGACATCTGGGCTTTGGGCGCATCCATGTATGAGCTGATGACCGGAACTCCGCCTTTCGGCGAACATGGCGGAATACTCTTACAGGGAGGAGCCGATATTCCACATCTTTCCGAAAACTGGTCGAAAGATTTGAAACATATCGTGATACAGTGCCTTCAAAAAGAAACATGGGACAGACCTACAGCCGAAAAAATCGTTGCATGGACACAACAGCACATGAACGGCCTGCCTGTCAAATGGAACGATACGCCTCTCCCGTCGCCTCCCGCAAAAAGAAATCTTACTGCGATTATTGCCTCAATAACCGTTACTGTCTGTTTATGCGCCGGTGTGCTGTTTTACATATACAGCAACAATAACAACAGCGCCTTACTCAAAGAATGTATTTCACACATAGAAAAGGGAGAAGCATTTGAGGCTAACGACAGTACCTGCAAACAGGCAATAACGGAATACCGGACAGCTATTGACATTATCCGTGCCAATAACCTTAAAACGGATGTAGATGTGAACGCAAAGCTTGATAAACTTTCTTCGAAAATCAATGGAAAATTCAATGATTATGTGAATCGGGCAAACACATTTATAAACATGGGAGATGACGGTCGCGAAGATGCCGTCATTTTATTGGAAAAAGCATTACAGCTAAAAGATGATAATGATGTTAAAACAATATTAAATAAATTAAAAATAAAATAAATTAAATTATTATGAAGACTAAAACGTACTTTATTACCTTCCTGTTTTTATTGGGAAGTATTCAAATTCAGGCACAGCAAACTGACGAGGAAAAATGTTTTGATAAATGGCGGAAACAGGGCGAAGATCTCTATAACCGACATGATTACGAAAAAGCCAAAAAAGCGTTTAATACCATCAAAGTTTGCTATCCCGACAGTAATCCGCCATCGGATAAAACCGCGTATATTCAGGAATGGATAAAAAAATGCGATAATGCAATCAAAAGCGAACGGGAAATTACTGTCTCACTCTCTCTCTCTAACTGTTCTTTCGACGCCGACGGCGGAAGGAAAGACATAAACGTAACAACTAATGCCGGCAGCTGGAGTGTTGTCGAAAATCCCGACTGGTGTATAATAAGTACAAAAAGTACTGCATTTACCGTTATCTGCAACTCCAATTCCGGCACTGTTCAAAGATCCGGAAAAGTAACAGTGAGAGCGGGAGATAAAACAGCAACAGTAAACGTCACACAGTCGGGCAGCAAAGTCGAAACAACATTAAATCTGTCACCAAAGGATGATATTGTTTTTGACGCCTCCGGCGGAAAGAAAGATATAAATGTAACAACCGGCGCCGACAGCTGGAGTATTGTCGAAAATCCCGACTGGTGCATAATAAGTACGGGAAGTACCGTATTTACCGTTATCTGCAACTCCAATTCCGGCACCGTTCAAAGATCCGGAAAAGTAACAGTGAAAGCGGGAGATAAAACAGCAGCAGTAAACGTCACACAGTCGGGCAGCAAAGTCGAAACAATATTAAACATATCACCGGACGACGATATTGTTTTCGACGCATCGGGAGGAAGTGAAGACATAAGCGTCACAACCAACGACAACAGCTGGAACATAGCCGACAAACCCAACTGGTGTACCGTTGGTAAAAACAGCGCTTCATTTAACGTCAAATGCGACCCGAATCCGAACACAACTAAAAGAGAAGGCTGGATTCAGGTAAAAGCAGGAGATAAAATCTCGTATATCAAAATAAATCAATCGGGCAAAAAAGAAAATATCCCCGATAACGAAAGTATTCAAATCACGGAAATACAGTTCGCATATAAAGGTAAAAACGACAGCGTGATAAGCGATTATAAGGTAACACCCACACTGTATAACGATATTGCATATCTTTATTTCAGGATCATATATAATAATATGGCTTTAGAGTCAAAAGACATTACTCTGGGAATTAAAATCTTTGATGCGGAAGGAACTTTACTTCGCACTTCAGATCCCTCACCCGACTATACATACACGGACGAAATATATACGGTCGGAAATAAAAAACAGGGCGACAATTCCGTGTTGCGAGGCTTGGGACATTCCAGCGGAAGTACATTCGCAAAAGAAGGTACTTACCTCGTTGAAATATGGGGAGCAAACCAGAAAATGTTTTCCGTTCCGTTCACAATCACAAAACGCGGCGAGACTGTTTCAAACAGCCAAAACGTAACATTACCCGCACAGGAAACAAGATTGAGTGTCGATATTCATGGAGTTACTTTCAGCTATTATGGAGGAACAAGAGATATTACTGTAACAACAAACGCCAAGTTCGAATTTTTCGGGGCGCCCGACTGGTTTCACGTAACCAAATCCCCCTCAGGCGTCACTGTTCAATGCAACAGTTATAACGGACTGTCCTCAAGAGAAGAATCATTTTACATAATAGCCAACGACAAAACGGAACGAATAATAGTGAAACAAAACGGAGTGCCGCCAAGTCCCGCGTCGCAGAGATCATCGGTGACGCAGAAACCGTCGGTGAAACCGTTCAGTGTTAAAAACAAGCATCCTCATTATGGCATATCTGTCGCATACGTCCAGAAACACTGGACGGAAACCGATATCAATACAGGAATAGTTAATACCTATGGATGGTTCGACGAACAGGCAATGCCCGGAATACAGGCTGGCTTTCGTTTAGATCCGTATTTTGCTCCAAGAGTTTTTGGCTTGGGATTAGGCTTAGGTATATATTATGAATATTATTCTCAAAACAATATGTACGACAGCTATGATGTCACGATTGTGGAACATTCCGTATATGCGCCTCTGCATTTAATATACAGATTTGATATTGGCAAAAATTTCGGCATATATATCAACGCCGGTATTGGAGTTGATTATGGACTGGACGCCAAACTTCGCATGACCAACGAGTCTTCTAAAATTGATTTGTATGACAATGCAGATTTCGGTAATTTGAAGAGATTTAATTATTCGCTCGAATATGGCGCCGGAATGCAAATCTGGCGTTTTATGCTAAATTTTTCCGTTTCCCAGGGATTACTTAATCAATCGGATGACAGCGCGTTTAAAATCACTCAAAACAAACCTGTTAAGGCTGGATTTGTATTTATGTTTTAAAACCGTACAGCTAAATTAGGGAACTTCTAAAAACTGCTTTTTCTGCGTTCGACTTCAATTTTTAAATCCTCATTTACTATATGTAAACTCCGGTTTAAAAATCTTGTCTGCCTTGAAAAATCAAGTTTTTAGAAGTTCCCATTATTGAATCACGAGACCCTCATCTTATTATAAGATGAGGGTCTTTTCGTGCGCCGTGCATGGTAATTAACTTGGTGGTGTAAGTCCACTATGGGGGTCGGTAGTAGCCAACCATTAGCTAAAGGCAAGGGTGTCCATAGCGATGTGGAATCTGAAGGAAGCC
>JAISRS010000189.1 GCA_031273485.1 Prevotellaceae bacterium | reverse complement strand
TGAAAACATTTCCACTTTTCCAACAGAAAACATGCTTCTCACTGTATGGGTGTACGACAAAAATACCATCGTCGTTACCCCGTACAAGCGAAAAGCGCAGTGCGGGGGCAACGACGATGATATTTTTGTCGTACACCCCCAAATACACGCAAATTATGAATTATGAATTATCCACGTACTGCCTGTAACATAATTCAACAGGATTAAAAACCCTGTTCAGGTGAATTTAATTCATAATTTAGTTGTATATTTGCGCCCGATTTTAGCGATAAAAACGGTTGATTATGGATGATTTTGGACAAATATTGCGGAAAATCGTACAAAATAACAGGAGAGTGATTATACCTGATTTTGGCGCATTTATTAATAATACTCAAGAAAAAACAATTGTTTTTTCCACCTTGTTGAAATACAACGACGGCTTTTTGGAAGAAGAATTAAAGAAAAACGGAATGGATAATCCTGCCGTTCTTTTGGAAAAGTTTGTGAAAAAGATTTTTCATGCGGTGGAAACCGGTAAACAGTTTAATATTGCAGGATTAGGATTCTTTGTAAGAGAAGGTGACAATATCAAGTTTGTGTCCGAAGAACCTGCCGAAGAAAACGCCGGTTTTCAGGAATCGAATCAAAATCCGGACTCGAATCCCGACAAGGTTCCATCCTCTGTTCACCGCATACCAAAAGAAAGATATGACAAAAAGAAATTCAGTCTTATTTTTGTACTCATCCTCTTTTGTGTGATTATCCTTGGTTCGGTTTTTTATATTTTGCTTACAGTCGGCGGTAACGACCCTGTGAAATCCATGGTCGGGTTGGTCGAAAAACCTACCAATCAGTTTGTAATAACGCAAGTAGAGGAACCGACAGCGCCGGAGGAAATCAACCCCCGGACTTTATCCGAAAGCGCTTTTCATTACTACATCATAGCCGGATGTTTCGAACACAAGGCAAACGCCGACAATTTTGTTGCGCAATGTAAAAAAGCAGGCTATCATGAAGCCGTAATACTTTCCAAAATAGGGTATTTATTCCCCGTTGCCATCAACTGTTTCTCTTCGCTGGACGAGGCATTGAGCGAACAAAAAAAATATAACGAAATATTTGACGATTGCGCATGGATTTACAGAACAAAATAATGGAAACCTCTAAAAACTGCTTTTTCTGCGTTCGACTTCGATTTTTAAATCCTCATTTACTATATGTAAACTCCGGTTTAAAAATCTTGTCTGCCTTGAAAAATCAAGTTTTTAGAGGTTCCATAATATTAAAACCAATAATTATAAAATGAAATTCAAAGGAGATAAAACAATCTGGATTTTTTTAGCCGTATTTGCCGCCATATCCATATTATTCGTGTTTTCAAGCACCTACAGGCAAACGATGCGAACGGGTATTCTGCATAAAGAAATTATGAAACATATTTTGACATTGTTTGTCGGGTTCGCAGCCGCTTATATTTTTCACCGGGTACCGTTCCGAATCTATAAGAGATTTGCTCCTATAGTTTTGCTTCTGACAATAGCGTTTCTCTTCGTGATGTTCATCATATCGCTTGGAAGTTCCAATCGCTGGCTTTTAGACGGAAGTATTCAGCCGTCCGAACTTGCAAAAATCGTTATGATAGTCTATCTGGCAAAAGTGTTGAGCGAAGGCTTCAAAAGCACGGCGGAATTTGTGATCAAAGTTTTGGCGCCTGTGGGTATTATATGTATGCTGATTCTCAACGGACACACCTCCGCAGTGGTAATGATCGGGATAACCTCGCTGTGTCTTATCCTCATGGGGACATCCAACAGGAAATACATCACAATCACCCTACTGTCGATAATGCTTGCCGGAACGCTGTATCTAACATTCGACGAATACCTTGGACGCGGCGAAACCGCCAAAAACAGAGTTATGACATGGATTTCGCCCATTTTGGGGCTTAAGGGCGATGTGAAAGAAGACGCGCAGGCAAAAACGGCAAAACGCGCAATGGTTTCCGGAGGCGTGATAGGGCAGGGACCCGGAAGAAGCGTCTATCGCAAAACACTTGCGGAGGCGCATAACGATTATATATATGCCATAATTGTTGAAGAATATGGAACAGTGGGCGGAATAGCTGTGATAATCCTCTATATTGTGATATTTTACAGAGTGATAGTCATTATACGGAACTGTGACAAACCTTTTCCGGCTTTGCTCTCCATGGGCTTGATTCTTATGATAATATTGCAGGCTTTTGTACACATCGGCGTTTCCGTTGGAGGATTGCCGGCTACGGGGCAAAACCTGCCGATGCTAAGCACCGGAGGCTCGTCTATTCTCACAACAGGCATTGCGTTCGGGATAATTTTGTCCGTAAGTAATTATGTAGAAAAACAAGGGAAGAAGGAATTATGAATTATGAATTATGAATGTTTTGAACGATGAACGATGAACGATGAATGGCACGCAGATGACAGCCCCCAGCCCCCAAAGAGGGGGGGAAACAGACAGGGCAGTTAGTGGAAAAAAGAAAAAATTCGTGTAATTCGTGGAAAAAAAATTCGTGGAAAAAAAATTCGTGGAAATTCGTAAAATCCGCAGGATTAAATTCGTGGAAATTCGTAAAATCCGCAGGATTTAAATTCGTGGGATTCGTGTAATTCGTGGATAAAAAATTCGTGGAAATTCGTAAAATCCGCAGGATTAAATTCGTGTAATTCGTAAAAATCCGCAGGATTTTAAATTCGTGGGATTCGTGTAATTCGTGGATAAAAAATTTCGTGGATAAAAAAATCATGGATAAAAAAATCATGGATAAAAAAATCGTGGATAAAAAGACGACAATCGAAGACAAAAATAAAGAGTAACAAAAACATTTCCTTCGGGGAGATGGTTAATTATATCACAAATGAGAAAAAGAGCATATTTTATTGGTATTGGCGGAATAGGCATGAGCGCTATTGCCAGATATTATAAACATGAAGGTTACGAGGTTGCGGGATACGACCGCACTCCCTCGGAACTGACGCGGGAGTTGGAAACGGAAGGCATAACGATACATTATGACGATTGTGCCGGTTCGATACCCGAACAGTTTAGAAATCGGGACACCGTAGTAATATATACGCCGGCGGTTCCGCACGACGGCAACGAACTCGAATATTTTCGCATCAACGGAAATAAACCCATAAAACGTTCTGCCGTTTTGGGTTTTATTGCCGAAAATAAAAAAACGCTTGCGGTTGCAGGCACTCACGGCAAAACAACAACATCAACCCTGCTGGCTCATCTTATGACTTGCGGCGCGGCGGGATGTACCGCTTTTTTGGGTGGAATTTCAAAAAATTACAATTCCAACCTCCTCCTCTCCGACAGCGAATGCTTAGTTGCCGAAGCCGACGAATATGACAGGTCTTTTCTGCAATTACATCCTCATATTGCAATTGTTACCGCCGCCGATGCCGACCATCTGGATATTTACGGAACAGAACGGGAAATGAAAAAATCTTTCGGCGACTTTGTGTCCCAAATCAATACGGACGGCGCTCTAATCCTGAAAAAAGGAGTAGATATTCCTTTGGATAAACTTTCGTGTAAATTGTACAGTTATTCGTATAACGATGCAACAGCCGATTTTTATGCCGACAACATCAACCTCCGGCAAGGCATCTATACGTTTGATATTCATACGCCGACAGGCATAATTAAAGATTGCGAATCGGGCTTGCCGGGTTGGGTAAACGTCGAAAATGCGGTTGCCGCCATTGCTGCCGCCGTATTAGCGGGCGCCGACAAAGATAAATTGAAAGCCGGATTAAACTCGTTTTCCGGCGTCAAAAGACGGTTCGACATCCGCCTAAATACTCCAAAATGCGTTTATATTGACGATTATGCCCATCATCCCAAAGAATTGCGCGCCGCAATAACATCAGTGAAACAAATGTTTCCCAACAGGGAGATTTTAGGGATATTTCAACCTCATTTATACTCACGTACAAGGGATTTCGCCGCCGAATTTGCCGAAAGTCTTAGTCTTTTGGATAAACTTATATTGTTGGATATTTACCCCGCAAGAGAACTGCCCATAGAAGGCGTTACCTCAGAGATTATTTTCGACAAAGTCACTATCGCCGACAAACAGCTGACTTCCAAAGATAAATTGATGAGTCTGCTTGCCCGCACAAAACCCGATGTGCTAATAACATTTGGCGCCGGCGATATCGACCGCTTCGTCGAACCAATAACGAATATGCTTGTTGAACGATGAACAAATGCAATTGTAAATTCATAATTGCATTTTTCCGAGTGTTTTCATTGTGGAGAGAAAAAATTGCGGGATTTTTTTAAGGTCTTTAAGGAGATTAAGTACCTTAAAACCTACAATATGTTACTTTCCTCCGGTGGCGGTCCGATAAAATCATCGGTTGTCAATTTAGTTGAATCCGATTCTTCGAAATTATATTTTATTGTCATTCCTTTCATGATAAAATGTTGTCGGGTGACGGTATCTTCCTTCACTTTTTTGGGTTCGGTTTTTTTTGGCGCGGTTTTGAGAGTTGGTTTGGTAATTAGGGTTTGTTTCTTATTTGAATCGGGTTTTGTCAGCTTTGTTGAATCGACTTTTTCTTCAAAATCGAGCCAGAAGCCTTTAAGCTGGTTGAAGTCGGGATTGTTA
>JAISRS010000383.1 GCA_031273485.1 Prevotellaceae bacterium | reverse complement strand
ATTTTTTTCCAATATCGCCAACTGCTTACCCCTGCGCAATGGAATTTTTTGATCGCTGTGAGCAAGGAGGGAGAAGTGCGGCAACTGACGGCGAAAAAGTTCATCAGTCAATATAATCTTGGTACCCCGTCCGATGTGAGGAGAATCAGCAAATCGTTAATTGACAAAGAACTGTTGCTGGAAATCCAGACCAAAGAAGCCTCCACATATCAGGTCTACGACTTGTTTTTGTCGCGATGGCTTGAGAGGGAATACTAAAAACCGTTATTTGGAGAAATAGTGAAATGTCATAATTTTCCGATTGAGGAAATACAGGATTTTATTCTATAACCCGACGAAAGATGCGCTACGAAACAGGAAAAGCCCCGTGTATATCTTTGAGGGCGAAAGTTTTGATTTTGGATATTAAATCTTAAATAAAAATTGGAACAGACACTTAAGGAAAAAGCAGCTAAAGGGATTTTTTGGGGAGGGATTAGCAGCCTTGTCCAACAAATAGTTGGACTTGCATTTGGTATAGCAATAGCCCGTATTCTCTCGCCCGGCGACTATGGATTAGTAGGGATGCTGGCTATATTTTCCATGATAGCCAGTACCATTTTAGATAGTGGCTTTACTGCTGCACTGGCAAATAAGAAAGAGATTAAACATGAAGATTATAATGCAGTTTTTTGGTTTAATTTATTTGCCGGAGTACTTATGTATGTTATTTTATTTTTATTTGCACCTTTAATTGCTCAATTCTATGAAAAGCCGGCATTAACTAATCTTTCCAGAGCATTATTTTTAAGTTTTTTTATAGGAGGAACAGGCATTTCGCATTATGCAATCATGTATAAAAAAATAATGGTCAAGGAGCAGGCTAAAATAGACATTCTATCATTATTGGTTTCAGGATCAACAGGGTTAATCATGGCCTTGAATGGATTTGCTTATTGGGGATTAGTTGCACAAAACTTAACTTATGGTATTATGAATGTTGCATTACGTTGGCATTATTCACCATGGAGACCGACTTTTCATTTCAATTTTAAGCCGTTAAAAGAGATGTTTGGATTTAGTTTTAAAGTGTTTCTATCCACTATTTTTTGGCATATTAATAACAATCTATTTTCTGTTTTGCTGGGAAAGTTTTATAATGAAAATCAGGTCGGATATTATACGCAAGGGAATAAATGGATGACAATGGGAGAAGCCACAATCAGAGGAATGATCAAGAATGTTGCCCAACCCGTATTTGTTGAGAGCATAGATGATAAAGCTAGATTAGTGATGATTTTCCGGAAGATGCTTCGCTTTGGGGCGTTTGTATCTTTTCCCACAATGCTTGGTTTGGCATTTATCGGAGAAGAATTTATATTAATTTCCATCGGTGAAAAATGGTTGGAGAGTGTTCCGTTTTTTCAATTGTTATGTATATGGGGCAGTGTATCATATATATGGTCTCTGTATGGGTATTTATTGTATTCTTATGGTAAATCGGATATTTATCTGTATGGAAACATAATGATTTATGTCTTGCAATTAATATGTGTTGCCATCATGTTTCCTTTTGGTATATTTCCTATGATTATTGCTTATATTGTATGCAACTTTATGGGTATTTTGATGTGGCATTATTTCGCTAACAAGTTAATCAGGATACGTTTATTACTGGTATTGAAAGATATCTTGCCTTACTTGACAATAACAGCAGGATGCTTTTTTATCGCATGGCTTGCAACGCAGAGTTTTCAAAATTTATATTTGCGTTGTGCGTTAAAAATAGCTGTAACTGCGACTCTGTATGTTTTGATTATGAAATATAGCCGTTCGGCTATATTTAAAGAGAGCATAGAATTCATCACAAATCGCATCAAAAAATAATTGTGTAAAATATACTCAAAGGCCAACTTGTTTTATTGCCACAGTAGTTTAAAACAAATCAATTTTCACATGGCAATAAATAAGGGCATGAATCATGGATTAGTGTTATAAACAATTTTAATAAAGAGACCATACAATGTTAAGCAATAAAAATATTTTAATTACGGGAGGTACCGGATCATTCGGAAAGATGTTCGTTAAAATGATCTTGGAACAATATCCGGATGTGAGACGGCTTGTCGTTTATTCAAGAGACGAGTTGAAACAGTTTGAAATGTCCCAACTTTACAACGAAAAGAAGTATCCTCAAGTGCGCTTCTTTATTGGGGATGTCCGGGATGCAGCGAGATTTAAAAGAGCTTGCGAAGGAATAGATGTAATCATTCATGCTGCCGCATTGAAACAAGTGCCTACTGCCGAATATAATCCGGACGAATGTATCAAAACAAATATTGGAGGGGCACAGACTGTGATAGATGCTGCATTGGCAAGTGATGTTAAAATTGTTGTCGCCTTATCTACGGATAAAGCAGCAGCGCCCATTAATCTGTATGGGGCGACAAAATTGGTATCAGACAAATTATTTATCGCTGCCAATAATATCAAGGGAAGTCGGAATTTGCGATTTTCTGTTGTACGGTATGGCAATGTTATGGGATCAAGAGGGTCCGTTATTCCCTTTTTTCAGGCAAAAGCAAAGGAAGGTATTATTCCAATTACACACAAAGATATGACTCGATTTAATATATCTTTGGAAGAAGGTGTTGAGATGGTTCTTTGGGCAATTGAAAATGCAATAGGCGGTGAAATTTTTGTCCCTAAAATACCCTCATATTCTATTGAGACTGTGGCTAAGGCAATCGCTCCCAACTGTAAGCTCGAATATGTCGGAATTCGTCCGGGCGAAAAATTGCATGAGGAGATGATCACGGAAAGCGACTCATATAATACGATTGAATTTGACAGATATTATGCTATCCTGTCAAGCAGTTGTGATAAAGAAAAATATATGCACCGTTTTAATGGATGGGAAGTTTCGAAAGGGTTTAAATATAATTCAGGAACTAATTCAATGTGGGAAACCATTGATTCCATGAGAGAGAAAATCAAGAAATTTGTTGATCCCGACTTTAGTCCACTATGATGAAGCCTATTCCCTATGGACGACAGTCTATAACTCAGGCAGACATAGATGCCGTTGTAGATGCGTTGAAATCTGATTTCCTTACACAAGGACCGAGAGTTTCAAAATTTGAAGATACCTTTGCTGATTATGTCAGTGCCAAGTTTGCCGTTGCTGTCAGTAGTGGAACCGCAGCTTTACATTTATCTGCCTTGGCTTTGGGAGTAAATGAAGAATCGAATATCATTACCACCCCGATCACATTTG
Source organism: Prevotellaceae bacterium (assembly GCA_031273485.1). Classification (GTDB taxonomy): domain Bacteria; phylum Bacteroidota; class Bacteroidia; order Bacteroidales; family UBA932; genus JAIRLF01. The sequence continues at coordinate 1,103 of JAISRS010000383.1, read as the reverse complement.
CCGCATCGGCTAATTGCATACGCTACTGTGGCGGTAATATTACATTTGCCGATATTGACTCTTCTACGGCGCTCATTGATATTGATGCCATAGAGATTTTACTTCAATCTTCTCCGCAGGGAACATATCAGGGAATAATATCTGTAGATTATGCAGGTTATCCGGTAGATTTGGAGAGGTTAAGAGCAATAGCGAATGAGTATGATTTATGGATTATATCTGATGCCTGTCATTCGTTAGGTGGATATTTTGTTGATTCTAGCGGGAGAACGCAAAAATGCGGTAATGGAGCATTTGCAGATTTGACGGTTTTTTCGTTTCATCCTGTAAAGCATATTACAACAGGAGAAGGGGGGATGATAACCACCAATGATGAGCAGCTATATAGAAAATTACTGATGCTTCGCACCCATGGGATAACCAAAGAGAACAGTCTGGTGGGGGAAAACCATGGCGGGTGGTATTATGAAATGCAAATGTTGGGTTTTAACTATCGTTTGCCGGATGTAAATGCAGCGTTGGGAATATCTCAATTGAAACGTGCAGATGCCGGTCTGGAGCGTCGCATACAGATCGCTGCCAAGTACGATAAAGCATTTGCCGGATCGAAAATAAAAACAATTCATCCAAAATCGAATATAGGGCACGCCTATCACTTATATGTGATAATGATTGAAAATCGCAAACAGGTATATGAAAAATTGAGAGAAAAAGGGATTTATGTACAAGTGCATTATATTCCTGTGCATTTGTTGCCGTATTATCAATCATTGGGATATAAACAGGGAACTCTTCCTGCTGCGAAGTTTTTTTATGAAAAATGTTTGAGTTTACCAATGTTTCCGGGATTAACGGATGAGGAACAAGAATTTATTATTGAAAACATTATACAACTTAATTTTTTAATCAATGGCTAATTTGACAGATATTTGGAGCCTTTATGAAGGCAATGCTTGGTTTAAACGGAACAAGCACGTAATTAAAGGGTCGTGGCTTAAATCCGTTGATTAGGCGGTATTTCGATATTGTCCAGTCTTAAAATAATAGCGTTCAATATACATGCCAATGACGTTATCATGTATTTGTTCATTTTTGGAATAACA
>JAISRS010000291.1 GCA_031273485.1 Prevotellaceae bacterium | reverse complement strand
GGCTAACAGTATTTTGAAAGACTGGCTTCTTCCCGGGAAACTTTATGTGAAGGGACACACAAAAGTTTCTTTTGTGTTATTCAGTGCTGTTGTTTGTCTTGCCGCCCTACGGACGCTCCAGTACTTCATCTCCTAGCAGGAGGGGTTTTGGGAAAGGCTCTTTTTAGAAGAAATATCGCCCAACCGGCATTAGCTTACTGTTACCCCGGCCTTGGCCGCCGCTATCGGCGGCATTGGCGCCGCCCAATAAAAAAGCTGGCGGAAACCTGGTTTCCAGGTTTCCGCCAGCCGCCTTAACGGTCCCCTAAAGGACCAACCCAAGGCTCCCGCTTTGCGGGAACCTCCGGGGTAAGGTTACATTACCAACCCACTTGAATGGCAATCAACCTCTCGTTAGCAGTGAGTGGTGCGCCAATCGTTGCCCGATTGTTCGCACGATCGGGGCATCTGATGGCTACGTTTCAGTACGGAAATAACGCTGTTTAAATTCTTGATTTAGGGGCTGATAAAACTCTGTCAACTGCATATAAATTTTATTGTAATACTCAACTTCCCGCGTACCTGTCTTTAATGTTCCCCTTATTTCATTATCAGCAAAAATGTCACATGCTACAATAAAATTATAAAATTCAATAAAGCCGCTGCCGATGTTATTAATTAGACTCCGCGATAATTTTTCTCTAAAAACTACAAAGAGATGTATATATGCATGATCAGCTTCCATAAAACTCTGAATGGATTTATTGTTGAGTTTATTGCCTGCTTCTATCTCATCGACAACGAATATTCTATTGAGATGAATTTTCTTTTCCGTTACAGCTAAGTTAACACGCAAAAATTCATCTTCTTCCTCTGTATCCACCCATTCGTTATCGTCAAGGACAGAAACAACATTTATGTTTCCGGATGCCGAAAAAAAAAGGCTATACAACAACATATAATAAATATCCTCGTCAAAGGCCGTATTATCATCTAAATTCCGCAAAGCCTTCTTCGTTTTTTCAATTAGTTTATCGTAGTTACTTTGATTCCTTTGTTTTAAATTAAACAGATATGTAGAAGTTGACTTTGAAAAAGCATCAAATTTCCTGTTCAACTGGTACTGTTTGCCGTTAATATGAATAAACAATGCCCGTATAATTGTTACAGACAAGAATACAAACATGACAATATTGACAATTATGAATGCAAGTAAAACAGGGTTGATACCCCCCGCAGGAGATTCCGGCAACATTTTTTGAGAATTCAGATGTAAATTCCTAGCCAAAAACAATGACAAGATAGTGGCGATTTCTGCAATTATCGTCAAAATATTTCTTGGTCTAATTTTCTTCCAATTGAATTGCACGAGCATCACCACGTCCTTCTGCAAAGACTATTTTTTAGTAAATTTCACCTGCAAATAAGCGGCAAAATATTCCCCATATTGCTTTTGTAAGTCAACATTTTTCCAGTCACGCCCCGTTACCTTTTTTCTGCAGTTTGCCGAGCCGCACGAACATTCAAACTCATAATCTTCATCGTCGATAAAAGCATAATCACAAGTTAATTCTTCGCATGGTTCGATATCACGAATTGCAACAAAGGTAATTTCTCCACGCAGGCCACAATTTGGGCTGCAGGAATGATTGTTAAAGAGTTTTATCGCGGCTTCTTCTTCAAGATTCTCCGCCCCAAGGAAGTAGTTATCGTCAATCGGCAAATAACTGTTTATTTTGCCATTAGAGAACAACTGCTCTCTCTTGAGTATGTGACCACCTTTGATGCAAACAACCTCACCTTTGCTTATTCTCTCTTTTGTGAACATTCCCATGCCGTGTATTGGACTGGGTTTTATCACAATTTTGTTTGAAATTACAGATTCCAACATCAATATTACCTCTGTTACCGCCGGTTCTTCTTACTTTTTTGATTCCTCATATTCAAACTTTGCTATATCATCGACAGACAGATAACCACCATCGACGATAATGGCCTGAGCATTGATAAATCCGGCCTTGTCTGAGAGCAGAAAGTCAACAGTATTGGCAACCTCTTCTGCGCGCCCCAACCGCCCCAGGGGAGTTATATCAATCGAAACGGCGAAAGGTCCATCCGTATCCATTTCGCCGCCAATCCACCCTGCAGCAACGGCGTTAACTCTGATTTGATCTTTTTTACCCCAGTTACAAGCAAGAGATTTAATCAGATTGTGCACCGCCGCTTTTGACGCAGCGTAAGAAATGCCGCCGAAAGAACCGCGTTCGGCTTCAGTACTGGTTACAATAACAATTGCCGATCCCTCGACCATTTTTTTCTTCAGCTCAACCGCCATAAGCATTGGAGCATGATAATTTGCCCGGAAAAGCTTTTCGGCAAGATTGTAATCAAAGTTATTTATATCTTCGATGTCGAACATAAAACAGGCATTAACAAAACCGTTAAGGGGTGCAGGTATGGTACTAATTTTGTCCTTTAGATTTTCCAACTTAGTACAATCAATGCAAATTAACTCTAACATGCCGGTACTAAACTCTGCCCGTAGTTTTGCAGCGTTATCCTCATCTTCAAGCTCGTACAGACCGAATACTTTATGTCCATGACCGATGAGCATTCTTGCGGTTATTTCGCCAAACCCTGGGTGTGCAGCGCCGTTGACGACATAGTTCTTTTTCATTGCGTTTTCCTCCTAAAAATAGTATTATGGTTCGTAGACATTAGGGATGCAAATACTCGTATGGCACTGAAAAAGTTCCCAGTTCCTTTAACAGATACCTAATTGCCTTACAGGTAGTGGGTTTTTGACCCACCAAACTTCCGGTCTCATTGACGACCTCACCCAAACAATATCCACCACAATGCAGACGTGCTTCACAGTGTATGCAATGCAGCATTTTATCCGAAGTCCTATTACGCAAGCCGGCAATCTTATCTTGATAGAAAACAAACTGCCTGCTGTTGTTATCCCACTTTCCATAAATAAAGCAGTCCATATGGAATGCGCTTTCTCCTAAAACAACCATATCACATGCTGATACATACCCATCAGGTGTTAAATGCGGTACCGGTAAACAGGCCCGACAGTTAATATTCGCTTCTCCATCAAAATTACAAATCAAGAAGCTGCCATAAAATAGTCCTTTTTCTTTCGCATAGTGATATGCCTCAAGATAATTATCCAGGTATTTTTCCATATCAAAGCTGTATTTGCTTAGCTTCTGTTTATCATCGCATACCGGTATGGTACCTACCGCCGGAAATAATGGATTTGTCCATATGTATCTAATACCCAATTTATAGAAATAATCAACCATTTCCTTTTGACGGCAGATGTTTCTATCTGTCATGGTAACCCTCGCACCAACCATTAAGCCGCGATCGCCTTTATTCTTATTGAGCCACTGTACATTCGATTCAATGACAGGCGCCGAAGGGTATTTCCCCCCAATTGGGCGATTATAATTCTGTATGTCCGGAGTACCATCAAATGACATCCAGAGAATATTTACATTATTCAGTATCCACTCCTTCACCGCCGAACCGAAAACGCCATTTGTCTGTATTTCTACAGAAACACCATCACCAACTAACTTAGCATACTCAGTAATTTGCCGCATCAAATCGAATTCTTGCGTAGGCTCCCCCGGGCCATAGAACCGTATATGCCGGCTCGAATTGTTACTAAAGAAATAATCTATCCCGGCCTTTGCAATGTCCAACGGTAAAGACCGTTCTTGCAGCTTCTTCCTTTCTTCAATGTTATAACAATAAATACAATTAAGGTTGCATCGTGTAGTCAAGAAAAAAGAAATCATTTGTTTATTACAATGCGGCACCCTTATTCTCTCCTGTTTTTTGTTACATTACCCAATATAAGCCAACCCTATATTACCTACACGATCCTGTCAATATGCCGCAATACCTCGTGTCGCCGTTCAATAGAAAAGTCCCCCTGCGTTCAATAGAAAAGTCCCCTTTTCGTAGAATGAGCCTGGAGGAAAAATGGCGAATAGACTACCGAAGGGGAGCGGACGGCTCCGTGGCAAAATCATGGAAATGGTGAAACGAGGACAAAAGACATTGAAGGC
>JAISRS010000164.1 GCA_031273485.1 Prevotellaceae bacterium | reverse complement strand
ATCGTTCTAACTTTTAAACGGTTGTCTGTCTTTTATTGAACGTCCTAAAGTAATTTCGTCGGTATATTCTATTTCATCGCCGAAACTTATTCCTCTGGCAATTATTGAAACCATGACATTACACGAAAGTAATTTTTTGTAAAGATAAAATCCTGTTGTTTCGCCTTCCATTGTTGTGCTAAGCGCCAATATGATTTCGTTAACTTTTATATCGGCGGCTCTTTCGATCAACGAATCTATCTTTAAATCCGAAGGACCAATCCCTTCCATTGGGGATATGATGCCGCCTAAAACATGGTAAACGCCATTGTATTGCATAGTATTTTCTATCGACATAACCTCTTTGATGCTTTCCACAACACAAATTATTGAAGTATCTCTCGATTTGTCGGAACATATAGAGCATACGGGCGTGTCGGAAATGTTGTTGCATATTTCGCACTGATACAATTCTTTATGCATCCTTATAAACGAATTGCTAAAACGTTCTACGCTTTCCTTGGGTTGTTTCAAAAGATGCAACACAAGTCGCAGGGCTGTTTTACGACCTATTCCCGGAAGGCTTGCCATTTCGTCAACAGCGCCGGCTAATAATTTTGATGGAATCTCTGGCATAACTTATATCTTATTGATCTATAGCATACCATTCGGCAAAAGAACTGTTTGTTTCATTCAATTTCAAACTATATAAGGATACGGTGTCGGGTAATTTATTTCGCAGTAATTCGGCGAAATACGACAATATATTTTCGCATGTCGGCTGAAAATCGAACAGTTCCACTTTCCTGTATTCATCCTTCAATTCGAGCGATAGAGGCGAACCCGTTCTAAGCATTAAACAATGGTCGAACCGGTCGGTGATATGTTCCTTTATAATGCGTTTCAAATCTCCGAAATCCATAACCATCCCTAATTCGGAAGCGTCGCTGTCTGTTGAAGGAATCCCTATAACCGTAACATACAGGACGTATGAGTGTCCATGAATATATTTACAAGCGCCGTTATATCCTCTTAAAGAGTGCGCCGCTTCAAAATCAAACCGTTTTGTAATACGTATTTTACTCATTACGAAAAAAATCTATCAATAATCCAATTATCTTTCTATTTATCCACGATTGTTTTAATCCACGATTGTTTTTAATCCACGAATTACACGAATTTAAAATCCTGCGGATTTTTACGAATTACACGAATTTTTTCTTTTGCGAAGGCAAAATCATGTAAATCATGATTCGGAATTGTTTACAAGAACCTGACAATATTGAAACTGCAATAGTCCAAAAGATAAAAACTTATTCATTTTAAACAGTATGAATCTATTTTTACGGGGCAAAGGTAAATATTATTTTGTTATTACAAAAAAGGATTTAGCCAGGATTTAGCCCTGTCCTTAAAGATTTTCATAAACCCCCTGCATGAACAAAAACCTTATTTCCGGCTTATTTAACAACAAAACAACCTTAGGGAAACACTGTGATGAACAGAGGGGGATTTTTGTCGTACACCCACAAAGTACAATAAAAAAGCCGGTTCGCATAGCTTTTCAGATATACGAACCGGCACAATTATAAAAAAACACCAATACGGGACAATCTCCCGTAAAATCAGATATTAATCTTCGTGATCGTGTTCCTCTTCATCTTCGTGGTCGTGTTCCTTAGCGTCGTGACTTAGAACGATATTCACGGCTACATTTGACTCGTTTCCTGCGGCGTCGGTGCAGTAAACCATCAAATGATAATCGCCCGGAGTAGCATTTTCGGGAATCACGATTTCATGATGATGAATATCCGCATTTTTTTTGCCCGAAACATCCCACGAACGCACAAAAACAAAAGGCGTTGTTTCATCCGAAGACGCTTTCGTATGTTCATGTCCGTCGAAATTGTTATGTATATCAACTTTGTATGAACCAAGCATTACATCGTCGGAAAGTTCCATGTCGAAATGTACATCGCCGCCGATTCTTAGACTGTCGCCGTCCTCCGGTTCTATCAGATTAATAACCGGTTTTGTGGTATCGTTTTCGTTTTTATCGCACGAAATAAATGATAAAGATGAAATTATCATCAAAGAAATTATTAAAAAATATGTTTTTGTTTTCATTTTAATTAAATATTAGAATTGTTAAACTTTTTGTTTTAAACTGTTTTTAAATTTTTTATAAACCTGTAATTTTATCCTTTACAAAAGGGATTTTAATCATCATTTGGAAATTGCGTCCCGGTTCCGGAATTTCAACCTTTCGGTAAAAACTAAGATGATTAAAATATTTAGTATTGAATAAATTGTGAATCGACAGGGTAACTTCCGCAGGTATTCCCGACAGTGGGATATTTACGGAGGTTCCTGTATGAAAGAGATTTGCGCCGGGGGTAGCATCTTCGTTTTTGGCTATCCGGTTTTGGTCGGCAATGGTTTGCATTTCAACATAAACCCGAAAATTTTTACCGTTAGCCGTCAAAGTATTACGCATCGACGCCGGAGGTGAAAAACTCAAGGGAATACGTTCATCCATGTTACGGGTATAGAGATATTCGCCTGTGAAACTGTAGTGTAGGAAGCTCGAAATATCTATTTTCAACGACGCTTCCGTGCCTGCAAAAAGCGCTTTGGCTCCGGTGTAACGATAAATTTGTCCGGCGTGAGGCAAAATCGACCATTCGCCCGTAGGTTTCAGATAGATATAATTGTTGAACCAACCAATAAAAGGCGATACGGAAACAAGGATTCCCCCGTTTTCGTATGCGTAGGAAATATCCGACTGCCATCCGCTTTCGGACAAAAGCGAGGGGTCGCCCTGCTCGTGACGGAATGTGCCGTGATGCACGCCGTTAGACGCTAATTCGTTGGCTGCCGGCAAACGAAAACTTCGTCCGATATTCATTTTTATCAGATGCGCCTTTGCCGGATTCCAGACAATTCCCAGCGAACCTGAAAAATCGCCGAAATATCTGTTTACCTTATAACTGCGCCGTTTGTACTGTTCTATCACCTCGTCGGCATAAGCGCGTTCCTGAAGGTAGGTTTTCAGATGAACGTCTTCATACTCCGCGATATCTACCTGTCCGTAATCGAACCGGATTCCTCCGCTGACGGAAAAATCCTTATTCGGACGCAGGGTTGCAAGCCAAAGTAATCCCGTTGTAAATCGGTTGTATTCAGGCAAAAGAAACGAATATCCGGCAATACGGTTTTGCTGATACTGTAAATCCCAACCGGAGGTATATTCCAAAGCAGGCGACACCGTTCGTTTGATTTTTACCGACGAACTGTAAGTGTCGAGCAAAAAAGCAAGCTCTTTATCAGGTTCTTTCACCGGCGCCGGTACGTTTCCGTAATGAGTATGGAACAAGCTCCATTCCTCTCGGCTATTGTTCTGATACCCCAAATCCCATGCGGCAATTGTTCTTTTACGGATATATTGCTGATGAGTTGTGATTTTCAGATGATTTACCCTGCTGTAGGGCAATCCGGTGTTGCGACTGTCGCCGTCGTCCTGCAAGCGGGTCAAATCCGGAATACCGTGCGCTCCGGGAAAAAAACCGACTTTCTGATACGTGTTATTCAGAGATATATCAGCCGAATAAGCATCTTTATGATACGCCAGATAAAATGCGGCGTCACGTTCCCGTCCGGCGGTATTTTTCAGTTTCCGCCCATATACAGGCATTTTTTGAGTAAGATAAACTATCGTATCGGCAGGGATACGATAATCGCCAAAATCCTGTACGGAGAATCTTAACTTTGTGAACCAGACATCTTTCTTTGCGCCAAGCATCACCGAACCGCCCAATGTCCCGTTTATCGACTTGCCAAGCAAAACTGTTTCGCCAAACAATTGATTGGAATCGGGAACAGGGAATCGGGAAATTTCTATAGCTCCGACCATTGCATCGCTACCGTAAAGAAGCGATGCCGGACCTTTGCGGATAACGACCCGTTCCACATTGAAGGCGTCAATTTCAAGCCCATGGTCTGCGCCCCATTGCTGACCCTCCTGCTTAATTCCGTTTTCCGTTACCGAGATTCGATTGAATCCCATACCACGAATCACCGGCTTTGAAAAACCGGCGCCTATATCCATTGAATTAACGCCCGGAATATGCCCCAATGACTGTATTAAATTGCCTGTGAAATGTTCCCTAAGAAACTTTTCGTCAACAACATCCACCTGTAAAACCGAATTTCGGACAACAGATTTTTGATAAGATTCGCTGATAACCAAATTTTCCAATTGAATGGCTTTTGCCGAATCCGTTTGTTGCGCTTCTGCCTGCAAAACAATAAACAGCACGAACATAACCGGAATAAATCCGATACGCATTTTTCTTAATTATGAATTATAAATTATGAATTATGAATGATAAAGCCCCACTCAGGGGAATTATGAATTATGAATTATGAATTATTGGTCATTGATTAAAACAGTTAATCGGCTCACAAATTATTTTAGCCACCGAATTAACCGGATTTAACGAATTTAAAATCCTGCGGATTTTTTTGTCGCTGAAAATTATAATCACCGGATGTATATCCTGACCGAATTATTTATAGTATATAATATGGCGTATAACATTAATTTGTACATATCCACAAATCCTACAAATAATTCATAATTCATAATTCATAATTCATAATTAACCGCGCGGTGGTCCCCGTAAGCGCCGGGATAAATCAACTGAAATGTATATTTTTTCTATGCAAACAGCAGGTTCATAAGGATAGAGCGCCTGCGTGCAGAGAAGTTCTATGAAATCGGATTTAACAAAGGATGAAAATGTGAAATTACAAATCGGACAATTATTACAGTCATGGTGATGATGTCCGTTTTCCTTGCAACAAATATCATGACGATGGTGATGATGTATGTGAATAGCCTGCACAACTAAGGGCAAAACAAATACGGTTAATAACAACCATATAATCACCAATTTGTTTATCTTATTTATTGCAATCCTTTTCACATTCAATTCTAAATGATACGGCGACAAAGGTAAAAACAATTTTCAGGAAAACAAAAAA
>JAISRS010000237.1 GCA_031273485.1 Prevotellaceae bacterium | reverse complement strand
GCAAGTTTGAGTTCTCATGAAATTCAAACAATAGATGTTTTGAAAGATGGCTCTGCGGCTGCCATTTATGGTACGCGCGCTACGAATGGCGTCATTCTGGTAACTACCAAAAAGGCAGCTCCAGGTGTAAACAAGTTGGAATTTTCATCTTATGTAGCTTTTCAAACGGTTGATAAAAAGCCGGAAATGCTTACTGCCGATGAATTTCGTGCTGCTCTTAATAAGTACGGAATGAGTAACAGCGCTGATCACGGAGCATCTACCGATTGGTTTGACCAGGTTACGCAGTCGCCTTTAACGCAGAATTACGAATTGTCTTCTTCGGGAGGTACGCGTTCGCTTAGTTACCGTGCCGCTCTTTCGTGGACAAAAGACCAAGGACTTGTGCAAAAAAGCAGTAAGGAAAGTTTAAGAACAAGAGCAAATATCTCACAAATGCTTGTTAATGATCGCCTTAAATTGGACTACAATGTTGCGTATTCTACATCAAGAAGCGCTTATGCCGATACTTATATTCTGCGCCAAGCCATGTTTCACAATCCTACAGAGCCGGTATATGCCGACGAAAATACGCCTGCCCAATATGGAAATTATTACTATGTGGGCGCTATGGAATATTATAATCCTGTGGCTATGCTTGAGCAATACGATGATTCGAGTCTGCGCAAACTATTTACAGGAAGTATAAATGCGTCATTGTCTATTATTAATGGTCTTAAAGCAAATGCTCTTGTATCTTTTACAGAAAGCAGCGACCGTTATGGACACTATTATGGCAAATACTATCCTATAGGCATTGGTAACAATGGTTATGCAGAAACCTATAATAATCATGGTAAATATAAATCGTTAGAATCTTATTTGGATTATTCCACTTTGTTTAACGGTCACAGAATACAGGCAATATTAGGTTATTCGTATAGCGAACAGTGGGGAGAATCTTACGATGCAATGAACTATATGTTTGATACTGACCTGTTTTCGTTTTACAATATAGGAGCAGGTTCTGCAATAAATGATGGTTTGGCAACCATGTCAAGTTCAAAGTCATCGAGCAAACTTATTTCGTTTTTTAGCAGAGTAATGTATAACTATAAAGAGAAATATCTTCTTACAGCATCGTTACGTCATGAAGGATCTTCTCGCTTTGGTGCTAACCATAAGTGGGGTATATTCCCCGGAGTAAGTGTCGGTTGGAGGCTTTCAAACGAATCGTTTATGAAAGATGTGAAATGGGTAAATGACATTAAATTGAGGGCAGGTTTTGGAGTTACGGGAAACCAAGAAATAGGAAATTATCAATCGCTTGCTATTTTGCGAAAAGGTTCATCCAATTTTTATTACAATGGAACTTGGCTTAGCACTTATGAACCGGGACGTAATCCGAATTCTGATTTGAGATGGGAGAAAAAGCAGGAATTAAATATTGGTTTTGATGCCGCTATTCTAGATAATCGTCTGAATGTAAATTTTGATTTTTATAACCGCCGTACAACCGATTTGTTATATACATACTCCGTACCTGTTCCTCCCAATCTTTACAGTTCTACATTTGCAAATGTGGGAACTATCGACAATAAAGGTATTGAATTAACTATATCAGGTATGCCTTATGTAACAAAAAATTTTAAATGGTATGTAACAGGAACTTTAAGTCATAACACCAATAAGTTGGTAAGTTTTTCTAATGATATTTACGCTATGGACGCTATTGATTTAGGCTATTTTGGCGATGATTTAAAAATTTACACTATGAGGATAGAAGAAGGTTGGTCGCTTGGTAATTTCTATGGTCCCAAATTTCTTGGTCTCGACGGTAACGGAGGAGCCATATACGAAGATTTGGATGGCGTAGATGGAATTACCTCTGCCGATTATCAAATTATAGGCAATGCTTATCCCGATTTTATTTTTTCATTGCAAAATACTTTCACGTACAAAAATTTCGATTTCGGATTTCTTTTGAGAGGTTCAATAGGCAATGAGGTACTTAATCAAACAAGAGTATATTACGAAGGACCTGCTTATTTGGGAACAAAAAATATCCTTAAATCGTCTTTAGACAGCGACTACATAGGCGGAGCATACTATTCATCACGTTTTATCGAAGATGGCTCTTACTTAAAACTCGATAATATTACAATAGGATATAATCTTTCGATAAAATCTCCGTATATATCCAAATTGCGGATATATCTTACAGGGCAAAATCTTTTTACTATTACCAAATACAAAGGAATTGATCCCGAAATAAGTTTGTCGGGACTTCAGCCTGGTATTGACTGGTACGATTTTTATCCGCGTACAAAAACATTTGTATTAGGTGTTAAAGTAACATTTTAATGAAATAAAAATAAATAAATTATGAAAAAGATATTAATAATAGTTTTTACACTATCAATTTTTTCGTGTACTAATTTGGATGAAACAATATATTCATCAATCCCATCCGATAAATTCTTTACAACCGAAGAAGAATTTTTGATGAGCGCAGGCAGGGTTTACAGCCACCTGCTTGGATACACCCATTATTATAATATTTGGGGAACAATCACTGTCTCGACAGATGAGGCATTAAGTCCTTTCCGCGAATTCAATCAATGGGATGATGGCGGCGTTTGGCGTGACCTTCATGCGCACACATTCACTCCTGCGCATGATAATATCTATCAAACATGGACATTCCTGTTTACGGGAATATCGTTATGTAACCAGATATTGTATGAATTTTCGCAGGCAACGCTTGATTTTTCCGTTAAAGAAAGTATGATCGCCGAAATTAAAGTGATGCGCGCATGGTTTTATTTTAACGCCATAGATCTGTTCGGAAATATACCGTTTACAATAGATTTTACCGATGTAAGCGTGCCGTTGCAAAAATCAAGAGCCGAAATATTTTCTTTCCTTGAAGGAGAAATAAAAGATAATGCGGGCTTGCTTCCAAATTCCCCATCAGATAGCTACGGAAGGGCAACAAAACCATTTGCTTATGCTATTTTGGCAAAAATGTATCTTAATTCCGAAAAATGGTTTGGTACTGCACGTTGGGATGAAACTATTGCAGCCTGCGACACAATTATAAACTTAAACACTCTTGAACTTGAAAATGATTATTTTACTAATTTTAAAGTGAATAATCAATCATCAAAAGAAAATATTTTTGCAATAGTATATGACAAGGTCTATGCAAATGGAGGTGGCTGGTCGCGCTGTTTCCGTTTCCATCAACTTACCCTTCATTGGGAAAGTGTAAGAACATTTGGAATTCTTGACGAAACATGGAATGGATTCTGTACTTCGCAAAGTTTTTTTGAAACATTTGACTTAAACAACGATTACAGAAGTAACACATGGCTTTATGGACCTCAATACGAGGCATCGGGAGCTCCGCTCTTGTGGTACGGATGGCAGGTTGATTTTACACCCGAAATAAATTCGCTGTTTGATATGTCTAATCCTGCCGGTCATAATCAGGGCGTGCGTTTTGCAAAATATGAATACGAAAACGGACTTCAGGGCGAATGTATGAGTAATGATTATGTAGTATATAGATATGCCGACATTTTAATGATGAAAGGAGAAGCTTTGGTACGTCAAGGCAAAGCCAATCTTGCCGTTCCGTTATTCAATGAAGTAAGAGGACGCACAGGGTTATCCGATTATGCAGCAAGTGATTTAACGCTTGATGAAATATATGCAGAACGGGGACGCGAATTTGCTTGGGAAGGTTCACGTCGTCAGGACATGATTCGTTTTGGAAAATGGACTGAAGCACGCGATTTTAAACCGGCAGAAGCCGACAATCACACAGAATTATTTCCCATACCGACGCGAGCTATGACGAACAATAGTAATCTCGTTCAAAATACAGGTTACACGAATTAACAACATTATTTTACATATATCTTAATTTTGAATATGAGTGTACAAAAAATTTTAGTAGTAGGTAGTTCTAATACGGATATGGTTATAAAAACGGAACATTTGCCTCGACCGGGCGAAACAGTTATTGGCGGTAATTTTTTTATGAATCCAGGAGGAAAAGGCGCTAATCAGGCTGTAACTGTAGCGCGTCTTGGCGGGCAAGTTGCGTTTATTTGCAAGACAGGCAGCGATGTTTTCGGGCATCAAGCGCATCAGTTGTTTGAAGAAGAAGGAATAGATACTTCGTATGTATTGCTGGATTCAAAAAATCCTTCGGGAGTAGCTCTTATAACTGTAGATGCAGATGCAGAAAATTGTATAGCTGTAGCTTCCGGCGCTAATGCAAATCTTTTACTTGAAGATGTAGCAAAAGCAAAAGAAGCAATAGAAGAAGCGGATATTATTTTAATGCAATTGGAAATTCCGATAGAAACAGTGGAGTATGTAGCAAAAATGGCTAACGCCAAAAATAAAAAAGTTATTTTAAATCCGGCGCCGGCACAACCGCTTTCGCCGGAACTGATAAGTAACTTATACATTATAACGCCGAATGAAACAGAATCGGAAATGATATCTGGAATAGCAATAACAGATGACAAATCGGCATTTGAAGCGGCTAAAAAAATAGCAGATATGGGCGTTGATAATGTTATTATCACAATGGGAGACAGAGGCGCTTTGGTGCATAATCAAAACACAAACGAAATTGTCGATGCATACAAAGTTAAAGCCATAGACACCACTGCCGCAGGAGATGTATTTAACGGTGCATTAGCGGTAGCGTTGGCTGAAAACAGATCTATTGTAGATGCCGTAAGATTTGCATGTAAAACAGCCGCAATATCCGTTACTCGCGAAGGGGCGCAATCATCTGTGCCATATAGAAATGAAGTAGATATTTAATATGATTAAAAAACAAAATAAATGAAAAAAATAACTTTATTATTTGCCTGTACTGTTATCATGTTGCTGACTGCAGGCTGTTCAAACAACACATCGTCTTCGGATATTCCGAAAACTTATACCATTACAAAATCCCAACTTCTGGATAAAATAAAAGGAGGTTGGGCAGGACAAACGATAGGATGTACTTACGGAGGACCTACGGAATTTCGTTACAACGGTACAATGATTCAGGATTATATTCCGATAGACTGGCACGATGGATATATTAAACATTGGTATGAAAATACTCCCGGACTTTATGATGATATTTATATGGATCTTACTTTTGTAGATGTTTTTGCACGTTTGGGTATAGATGCTCCTGTTGATTCTTTGGCAATGGCTTTTGCAACGGCAGGATATACGCTCTGGCATGCAAATCAATCGGCACGTTATAATATTCTTAACGGAATTATGCCTCCTCAATCGGGACATTGGCTAAATAATCCGCATGCCGATGACATTGATTATCAAATAGAGGCAGACTATGCAGGGCTTATGTCGCCAGGAATGCCAAATACAGCATCCGAGATTTCCGACAAAGTTGGTCACATTATGAACTATGGAGATGGATGGTATGGAGGAGTATATGTAGGAGCCATGTACACATTAGCCTTTATTTCCGATGACATTGAGTTTATTGTAACGGAAGCATTAAAAACTATTCCAGAAAATAGTCATTATTATCAATGTATGAATGATGTAATATCTTGGCATAAACAATTTCCGGATGATTGGAAAAGAACATGGTTTGAATGTGAAAAAAAATGGAGTTCCGATATCGGATGCCCTGATGGAGTTTTTGTTCCATTTAATATCGATGCAATCATTAATAGCGCTTATATACTGATAGGCTTGCTTTACGGCGAAGGTGATTTTTATAAAACAATGGATATTGCTACTCGCTGCGGACAAGATTCCGACTGTAATCCTGCTTCTGTAGCAGGAATTTTAGGCGTTATACTTGGTTATGATAATATTTCCGAATACTGGATGAAAAATCTGCATGAAGTGGAAGATATGAATTTTGCTTATACTGATATTTCGCTGAACAAAGCTTATAAAATGAGTTTTGAACAGGCTATTCAGGTAATAGAACGTGGTGGCGGCAAAGTTGATGGAGAGAATATTACCATAGTTTGTCAAAAACCTGTTCCTGTGCGTTACGAAATGGCGTTTGAAGGTTTATATCCGATAGAAAACAGAGCGCTGCGTAAAAGAATAACCGATGTCGGAGAATTTGTTTTTGAAGGCACAGGCGTTGTATTCAAAGGCAATGTTTCGGCAGGAAGCGGCGGAAGAAACAACGCTAATCTACGCGATGCAGATTATATCGCCAAAGTTTTGGTAACTTTAGATGGCAAAGAAGTTGAAACTGTAAGTTTGCCTGTCAATTATCGTACAAGGCGTAACGAAATATTCTGGAAATATCAATTACCAGAACAAATGCATACGGTAACCTTTGAATGGTTAAATCCCGAAGAAGGTATTTCCGTAAATTTTCGTGATGTAATTATATATTCCGACAAACCGCTTGTAAATAATCATCAACTAAATTAAAAAATAAGATTATGTTTATCATTGAAAATTATTCATTAGCAATATTATTTTGCTTTATTACGATGCTCTGTTGGGGCTCGTGGGGAAATACTCAGAAATTGGCAGGAAAAACATGGAGATACGAATTGTTTTACTGGGATTATACTATTGGCATATTGGTGTTTGCTGTTATAATGGCATTTACTTTAGGAAGTATTGGTAGTTTGGGTAGAGGTTTTATTGACGATATTCAACAGGTTGAAGGTCGTCATGTGTTAAGTGCATTTATTGGCGGAATTATATTTAACGCATCCAATATATTGTTGGCAGCATCTGTATCAATAGCAGGCATGGCTGTAGCGTTTCCGTTAGGCGTTGGTTTGGCATTGGTGTTAGGAGTTTTTATAAATTATTTCAGTACGCCAAAAGGCGATCCTGTGTTGCTGTTTATTGGAGTTGCATTAATTGTAATAGCGATAATATGTAATGGAATTGCTTCAGGAAAAAATAGTAAAGGCTCTGCAAATCAAAATACAAGAAAGGGAATCGTGCTGGCTGCCATAGC
>JAISRS010000226.1 GCA_031273485.1 Prevotellaceae bacterium | reverse complement strand
GAAATATTCTTTTATTGAAACAAATTTTATGCCGGAACAGCAATAATAAATATATGTTTTTTATTTGATATTGAGAATACTTTCTGTTAATAAATATCAATCAAATTATCATGAAAGCATGAAAAACCGGAAAAGGAAAAGTTACCTGATGCTTATGGATAAAAACATGAAACCTGTTGCCGAATATGTACTGCCGGACGAGTTTGACGAACACTATGTTGTACATGAAAGTTCCATCTATTTCAGTTTAAATCGGGATGATGACAGTCAATTCAGTTTGGGTGTGATTAATCTTGAAAAAATAATCAATGATATTCCATGAAAATAAATCATAAAAACCTGAGTTCTGTTTAAGAAATAGTCCGTCAGGAGAATGAAATAATTACGAATTACGAATTTTCGTAATGGCTGATTGTTAACTCGTGTCGCGCAACCTTCATACTTCATGCATCATAGTTTATAGTTTCATTCCCGATTCTGTCCATGTCTGTAAAAAAAGCAGGATTATATAAAGAAATCCAATATAAAGCATTATTTTTGGAACGGATAAAAAAACAAATTAATCAAAATTCCATTTATATATAATAGAGAAACAATTATTGTATTGCGTAAAAATCAATGTATGAAAAATTCAAAGAAACTTTTATTGTTTTTTGTTTGCGTCATGACGATCGGTTGTCATAAGGAAGCAGATAAACACTATTTCAATGGTGAAATCAAGTTGGTTGATGACACCCAAAATGTGACTGAACTGTCATCGGACAGGATCTTTTTAGAAGGCGCTTTTTTTGGCTACCCCTCGGTATGCGATTCGCTGATAATTTTCTGGAATCCCAGTCTTCCTGGTGCCTATTTTAGCATATTCAATCTGAATACCGGTGAGTATATGGGTGATTTCTGTAAAAAGGGAAGCGGACCCGAAGAATTTTCTACGCTCCCTCTTATTTTTCGTTTTTACAAAGAAAACGGAGCAATTAAAACGATGCTGTTTGCTCCTAATGAAGAGAAACTCTTGCTGTGGAATATAACCGAGTCCGTTGAGAAAAGGATCACCGTTTATGATTCTGTCATTTCGTATAAATGGGAAAAAGAAAATATTTCAAGATCTTACGTGTTCATGTTTCGTTTGGAAAAAGACACGATGCTCGCTTATGTGCCATCAAGATCACTGACAATTGACGATGGGATTGCGACCTTGCCTTTCTATCAGAAAAGAACGATATATACAAATAAATTGATCCGAAATTATGATATTTATAAGGCCTCGGTCAGGAGTAATGCTGACGAGAATTTTGCTCCGAACTTCTTTTTATCATCATTTGATTGTATAAAACCGGACGGTTCGAAAATCGTTCAGGGAATGATATATCTCGCACAAATCAATATTATTGATATTGAAACAGGCCAAATAACCGGTTATCGGATAAAGAACACACCTGATTTTTCATTTTTTAAAACAGATAAGCCAAATTTAAAAGGATACTACACGAGAATTCAGGCGGATGATGAATATATCTATGCTCTGTATTCGGGAGAGTATATAGAATCCAGATCCAGTTCTTCATCACCGCAACCGCATATTATCCATGTCTTTGACTGGGAAGGCAACTTGAAACGAAAATTAGAATTGGACCATCCTACACGTGATATAAGTCTGGATCACGTCAATAATATATTATATACGATGGATGTTGAAGCGGAAGAAGTGTACAGTTACGACTTGAACAAATTGAATTTTAAGTAATATTGTCTAACAGCTTGTGTCGGACTTTTATTGTTAAATCAACACATGCATAACGCATGAATGAACGCTCAACCGGGTTATGCCGTTTTTACATTCTTCCTTGCGGACGTTCAGTTGATAACCGTTTCCTTCAAAAGTGGTGATGGCGATGTCTGGAACGGCGGACAAACTGTTTCTCAGCCGTTGAATGCCCTTGTTGACCGTATTGTTCGTTGCGTTCCCATTTTCCCATATCCTGTTTTTCATATCCTCATATGAACGGAATTGATCCGGAGCATTTAGCATGAATCGAAAGATTTTAAGTTGCATACCCTTTAATTGAATGGTTTTTTCGTTATAAGTCAGGTCTCCGCTCCTTTCATTAAAGGACAGTTCACAGAGGACATCCCGAATCATATCCGGAACCGGTTCCTGTTTCGGTGTGACGGATTGTTGATGCCGTTTTTTTCGGTACAGCCGCACAATACCTCCCATGCAGAGAATCCACACGAGCAGAATCGACAGATACGTATATTTGTCTTCATTCAGCCAATAGTAAAACGGAATACAAACAAACGCCTCCAGTGCGATGGTGTCCTCCCAGATCCGTATCTTTTCCAGCGCCATGGCCGAGGCATAAAAGGACGTATCAAGTGTACTGTATTGCGGCTTCCGGTCTTTTTCCGTATAGATAACCGCCGTTTGAGCGCGAATGCCCTTCTTTTTCAACTCATCACGAAATAAACTGTCCAATACCGATACATCGATCGGATTTGTATGCAGAAGTACCAGTTGATCCACCATATGATCTTTCTCCTTATCAGACAACTGATAATAGACGCTGTCTTTTTTCCTGGTAACTACGCCATCTTTATATCGCATGGTTACCGAATCCGAAACCTCTGTATCATTCTTGGGAAATACGAACCGTGAAATCTTCAGCTGCTCCAGTCTCCGGTCATTATCCTGCCGAACAACCGACTGAAACAGCTCATTTATCTCTGTCCGTTTTTGATAACCGGTGGTGTGGAATATATGGTACATTCCATATCCGCAAACGATGGTTATGCAGAAACCGGCTAATCCGGCTATAATTTGTTTTCTTGGAATGAACATTTGAATGGTTTGTTATTTTGATTGCAAAAGTAAAAAAAACATTTTGATTCAGGATATAATTATATGATTTTTTTGCCCGGAAAGGGTATTTTTACGGGTCTATAACGTTTTGTGTGGGTACTTACCCGCAGGGGGACGGGAGGTGCATAGCCGTCAGGTTAAGGTTAAATCCCGATAGGGATTGAATATGAATAACCCCCAATGAAG
>JAISRS010000218.1 GCA_031273485.1 Prevotellaceae bacterium | reverse complement strand
TACCGGTAAATTCTTACCGGTATGGACTTTTCTCTTCCCCCCGGCATGGCGTTCAAATGTTTCCGTTTTAGTGTTCCAATAATTCCGTATTTAGTGTTCAAGTCAGCCGAAATACGCACATATTGGTTCAAAGAAAGGGTATACCCTTGTAATATACATTGATGTATCCGAAATTGACGGTGTAGCATTTGCCCCCTTTGATTCAATTGCTTCAATTATTCTTGCCCACGAGATATGTCATTTTGTTTATTACTACGAACTCTTTATAAAACTGGGAGGCAATTCCGGTACTGTTGTGCATGATAATTTTACCCATATCGTCTCTCGTAAATTAGCGGGAGCCATTACCCAAGAACAGGACAGCACTAGCCAGACTATTTTTGATGAACATAATATAAAGGAGCTGGTTCAAAATTTCGGAAAATATGATCAAAAACATTTTAGCAAGGGAAACGAAACAAAATTGAATTATAACTATCTATTCGATTGTTTTCTTGAACGGCTACCTTAGGGGGAAAGCTGGCCGATTTGAGTGGAAAATAATGATATATAGGAACTTTTTATCTTTTATGGG
The DNA here is from genome assembly GCA_031273485.1 of Prevotellaceae bacterium. GTDB lineage: Bacteria > Bacteroidota > Bacteroidia > Bacteroidales > UBA932 > JAIRLF01. Next base: position 2,426 of record JAISRS010000218.1, on the reverse strand, counting down.
GCTCTGCCAATTCTCGAACATTAGGGGAGTTTGATTATGAAGAAGCTAGTTTTTGCCATCCTGCTTGTCCTCGCCGCCCTTCCCGCATTCGCTCAAAATGCCGCCGAGGATGAGTACGCTAAATTTCAGGGGGTATAGTATGAAAAAGACAATCCTGTATCTTGCCCTTCTTTTTGTTTATATATTTGGCCTAATCGGTGCTATTTTCGCTGAAGATTACATCGTCTTGAGCGACGGGTTAAATATTCGGGCGGACCCAAATATAAACGCTAAAATTATAGGAGTTGCATACAAAGATGAAATATTAGACGTTCAGAGTATAACCGGCAACTGGGTAAAATTAAATTATAAGAACGGCACAGCTTATGCGGTTGCGAAATACCTACAAAAACAAGTGAAAATTACCGAGCCGGAATCGGTTGTCACCATAGATACACCCGAACCGGAAACACAAAACATTTATTTTTGGGTAATACTTGGTACTGCCATAACTGCCGTAATAATAATATTTATTTGTATTGTAAATGCCAATAAGACAAAAAAGCGGTATGAGCATGAACATAAAAAGCTATATAACGATGTTCATCAGACAAATTCAAAGTTAAAGGATGCTATTAAAAATAGCGGAGAAGAAACGTTCAACATATTCGATGAAGCAACATGGTATTTAGCATCCGATTCTGCCTTTGTTTGGAAAGATAATACTTTCTTTAACAAAGAAAATGATAAAACCATAACGGAAAAAGAATATGTTACTTTTCTTGGTATCATGTTCGACGACTTGTCGAAAACAATTGCAAGAGATAAATGGGACACTTGCAATAAATTTGAAGTTATTGAATACATTATAACCCGCCAAATAGAAGGGGGAAAAAATGAAGATATATGCACAGAAATATTCCTTTTTCTCGACCAAGGTATAAGCAAGAATATAGCTAAGGAACTACAGGCAAACATCAAAGAAAGGGAAAAAAATGCCAAGAGCACTCCTGATACTGAAAACAGCAATAGGGTAACATCACAAGACAATAATTTTGATATTTTTGATTTCGATTCATGGAAATATGCAACCGATTCTAATTTCATCTGGAAAGGGCAAACCCTTGATAGCGCCAAGACAGGCGAACCAATAACAGAATATGATGCAATGAATCTTTTTGATTGCATGTTCAGATTTCTTGAAAGAAATGGCGATAAACTATCATCGGAATCTAAAGAGAAAGGAATCACTACTGTACTTGACAGAATGCTCAATGCACAAAATGGAATAAATATTGAGACAGAAGAATTGCAGGAAAAAGACGACAGGTTTGATCCCAGAAACCCGGAAACGTATCAATATGCAACAAACAATCCACTGATTATTGATGGTGTTGCTATCTATGACGAATATACAGATACATATAAAGAGCCGGGGAGCCAAAAAAGAAGGGAACCAGTAACGGAAAAATCTTTTGTTGATAATTTTAACTTCATTTCAGAAATCGAGGACAATATTGACACACGGGGTAAAGCGGAACAGAAAGCGCGGGAAGAATACCGCGAAAAGGGTATTGAAAACCCGAATGATCAAACAAAAGGGTACACCGACAGGATAAACGAACTATATGAATGTTTCTTGGAAACCCCCGATAAAATAGACAAAAAAAAGGATATTGAAAATAGTATAGATACATTACTATTAGTGTGTTCCCCTATGCCAAAAATCGTAAAAACTCTGGGCGGTTATGGCTTCACACAGGCACAGCTTGAAGTTTTAGGATCGCTACCGGATGAAGCCCTTGAAGCAATAGGAAAAACCATGTCTGGCGGATTAAGGGGCGGTAAACTCAACCAAGCACTTTTTAATGCTCATGGGAACCTAAATAGAGATTGGTATTACTTGGCGAAATTATGCGATCAAAATGAAGCATGGGAAAAGAAAGTCATGCTAGATTATTTTTATAGCTATGAGTTTAAAACAGAAGAAAGACTCAACAAATTATTGGACGAAAGTGAATATCTAAAAAACCACAACGAACTTAAAGTGAAAATATATGAATACTTCAAGGAAAGATTTATAGATGATTATTTTTCCGAGTTATATGATAGCCTCGAAATAAATGAAGAGATCAATGACCTCATAAATAAAAATGAATATTTAAAATATCATTCCGCGTTTAAGGCTGAATTACTGAAAAAATTCGAGGAACTTATTTTGAAAGACAAGGAAGATCAGGGTAAAAGTATCGACATAAATAACTTTACAATCCATGGTGATATAAAACAATTACTCTGGTTCGCGGATGGGCCTCTAAAAAATCTAACTAAGGGTTTCCCCAAAATTAAATACTACATATTGGCAATCGAAGGTTGTAGTGTATAATTCCAATCCTTATGGAATTTGTTCCTGAGCAGCTTTATCGTACGCATTTGTTCGTCTGATA
>JAISRS010000088.1 GCA_031273485.1 Prevotellaceae bacterium | reverse complement strand
AAAGTAGCTTTTTCGCAGTCGGAATTTTTGATAATAGCGGGCTATTTGATGAAATTCCGACAAGATAAAAGCCTTTTTAGACCCAAATAACTCCGTAGAAAAATTTTTAAACAGTTTCTAAGAAGTGTAATAAAATTCAAGTTCCCGAATGAAAGGAAGAAAGCGGAAAAAAAAATCGGAAGATACCTGTCCGCAAAATGGTAGAGCGGCACTCGATAGCAATGCGGGAGGGCAGACTTTCTTCTTTATACGCAATTGGGTCAATTACTATAAGTTAGCAGATATGAAGAGCGCCCTTGAGAGAATAGATGAATAGTATCGCCGCCGTTTACGGATGGTCATTTGGAAACGTATAAAGACCAGGTTTACCAACCTGATTAAATTAGGTGTCAGGAAAGCGAAAGTGTGGGAATACGCCAATACGGGAAAAGGCTACCGGCACACCCGCCAACAGCCCGATGCTAAGTACCACTATCTCGAACGAACGATTGAAACGAACCGGCTACATATTCTTTACCGATTACTATTTCAAAGTATCCCCCGTAAATTAAAGAACCGCCGTGTACCGAACGGTACGCACGGTGGTGTGGGAGGTCAAAACAGGAATTAATCCCGTTTCTCCTACCCGATCAGAATTGCACAAAATATATTTTTATTTCCAAAATTCTTGGGGTCTTCTCCAAATCAGACCTTCAAAGGATTGTTCCTTCTCAATAAAGTCTAATAAATTTGTCTTATTTATTTCTACAGATAATTTACCAATATCAAGAATTGCATAGATATCTGTTAAATGTAGAAAATCAATTGTCCTTTTACTTGGTGTTAAGTCTTTCTTTAATTCTGTTAATTCTATAAAATTATCCATCCTTTTTATTTTCCCTATTCTTAAAGAACTGTCTTTATATTGTTTTACAGCAACTATTTGTCCAACCTTTACCTTTACCTTTTTCATGGCATTTTTAAGTTTCGTTTTTTCCTCGTCCAGCTTCTTTAGCCATTCTTCGTCTTCTTGTTGTAAATCGTATTGGCTTTTAAATCTATCCGCATTTACTTTGATGCCGGTATTTTTCAAAGCCCATTCAATAAAATTCCAAATGTAATCGTAATGGATTTCTTCTTCCCTATTGCGCAAATGTTCATAATCTTTCTCTGGGTAGTCAGGAAGATAAAATGAAAAATATTTATTTTCATAACGAAACTTATTCCAAAATGCTTCTTGGAATTCATAATGCCTTGTTGATGTTTCCTTTAATTTTATGATAACATACACTCTGCAATAATCTCTGCCAAAGTAGTTTTCTATTGCATTATGAATATTTACTTCTTCAACATCTTCTTTGAATTCTGTTGCAAGGTTTACATACAAACTGGCTTTTGTAAAAATATCCGAATATGTTTGGTACATGATTTTATTTTTTAATTATTAATGAATCAAGTCGTTTGGTATTTAAAATTCGCAGGGTCTGATAAAAAACATAGGACTGTTATCTTCATCGTCAAGAGAAACAGATTCCCATTTTCCACCTCCAAAAAATTCATGTTCGCAATATTCCGTATAACAAGTATCCGCATCAAAAATCTTCATCGTGGCTATCACTGCAATCGGATAGAGTTCATCTTGATTTATTTCAAAGGCTAATTTAATAGCATCGCCATGCCCATCATAACATTCCATAAAAATCTGAAATTCTCGCCAGGAGGTTTGCTTCATTTCATTCAAGTGATCGGTTTTGCCAACAGATTCACGGATATTTTTATAAAGCGTATTCCAATATATCTTCCATTCATTAAACATCTTGGGTAAAAATACATGCTTCTCAATATCTGCATCAATGTATATTTCACTCCATATACTTCTGTCCGTTTCGGTACAAATTTCATCATAAGCACGTCTTTCAATGAAATCTTTTAATCGGGCAGTTAAACCCTCATCAGTATCCATTTCATATATTTTGTCTTTGGTATGAAAACGAATGATATTGTCTATCGTTTCCACTTTGTAGTCGTTTTCTTTTAATTTGCTAAATTTTTCAAAGGCTTGTATAAAGTCTTTATATTTAGGGAAATTTTGTTCGCTATTGAAATAGTCGAACATCTTTTCGGTTACCCCGTTTATCCCTGCATCTTGCGTAAAAGACAATGCTTCATTTTTCAGCCGAGCTAACACATCGTCTTTCCCCTCACTTTTCAATTCGTAGTATTTTTTAGTAAGATATTCTTTAAATTGTATCAAAGTAAAATAGTGAGTGTCTTCAAAGTCTACTTCTCCTTTTTTCTCATTCCATTTTTCGGCATCAACCGAATATTCCATGCTAAAAGTTACACGCTCTGCACCGTCACTTATGCGACAGTATAGATTCTTTTTCCTTCCTTCATTCAGATAATAAGCTATTTTCATATATCAAATAATTATGTAATACAAATAATAAATCGAGCTGCAAATGTACGATAAAAATATATTACAAACAAATAATTGACGACTTTTTTGGCAAATATGTTTTATAACAGCAAAAAAGAAATCAGGCAGGGTGTACGACAAAAATCCCAAAAACAGTATGTCATCTTTGCACAAATCTTTAAATTAGAAAATATTATGACGAACAAGGAAGAAATAAGAGTAAAAATGGCAGAATTTTTTTCGGGAGAAATAAGTTCATGGATAGACAGTCAAAAGGGTCAGACAGATGGATTTGAATATGGACGCAGTTATGTAGAATCCATGCAGCGCATATCATCGGAAGTGTTTCAGTTGTCCATGGGTAAAAACCCCAAGAGCAAGAATCAAAAAAACTTCAAACCACTCAAGGAGTAATAAAAGTGAGTAAAAAGCGCTGTTTGCACAACAGTTCGAGTTTTTGCATGAGCCAATATTTACAATATCAATGTTGTTATTTAGGACAACAAATTATATTTCAACAGGCAGAAGACATTTTCATGAAGATGCGGGGGTTATCGGTTACGTCAAAACAGATAGAGCGTATTTGCCGGCACTATGGAGATAAATTGGAATCGGACTTCAGAACAGGAAAGATAACCGAAAATAAAGAAGTTACCTCGGCAAAACCAACAACATATATATAATATGTAACACTACTGACCGACTAAATTATTCCGCAAGAAAAAGGGCGACCCTTGTCAGGTCGCCCGAAAGTTGTAATTTTGTAATTGCGAACACAATTTTACAACAATGGGCAAAGATAGCACAAAAAATTTAGTCGGTCAGCCGATATTCAAACAAATGGTAAAAATG
>JAISRS010000063.1 GCA_031273485.1 Prevotellaceae bacterium | reverse complement strand
TTTGAAGACTTGGCAATACGCTTTTGTAATTGCTCGCTTTATTCTGTGGCAATGCCTGGCGTTCATATCCTTGCGTTTCAAGATGGTATTCCAACGTGCGAACAGACCAGCCATTTGATATCGTTTGTTCCGCATACCATTCATACTGGGCAGCCGTCGTGACAGCATCCATAATCCGCAAATTGTGAGTCCAACTCAAAAGGGCAAGCAGTGATTGCACTTTTTGAATGTCAGGGAAAAACGCGGCAAATCTCCGCATATATTTCAGATTCCTAACCGAATATCCTTTGAGGTTAGGGAAATCTTCTTGAATATCTCTCGCCAAATTGTCAATAAACTTGGATCCGTATTTTGTATTGGCGATAATCGTTTTACCTATATTCCAAAACAGCATAATCTGCTCCTGATTGACGCCAAGAACAGCCCTGTATTGAGCCTCGCGGATTTTCTGCTTTATAACACCCAGAATGTCAAAATATTCTTTGTCGTTTAGTAACATATCTATTGCTCCTTTAATTCGTAATTGATCTCAACACCGCCGCAATCTCCCCTCGCAATATCTCCACCAAACGCGCATTGCCCGCTTTTATACGCTCTATCTCCCCGTATTTCGATACTATCTTCTCCTGAACGGATAACGGAGGAATAGGGATTTCAATGTTTTTTATAATTTGCTGCGAAATGTTTGGTTGCGCACCGCCAACACTCACTTTTATCAAGTTTGCTTTTTGCGATTTTATCCAAAGATAAATGTATTCAGGATTTGCTATTTTCTCATTTGGAAAAATTGCACAAACGGCTTGATTTGTGGTTGATTCAAATTTTAAAATGCCAACTTGTCCAACAGTTGCGCCATACATTGCGACAAGAACAGAATCTTTAGGAAATAATTTTGCTGAACTTTCGTCCATTCCCTTTTGCGTGATAAAATATTTTGAAGAAGTAATTACGCCTTGTGAAAGTTCGCCGCTACCAAGCCACGGAATTGTTCCGCCGTCATAATATTCGGTTTTTGTTTTTAGCGGAGTTCCGCCTGAAGCAGTTTTGAACACTTCCCCCAACTTCATCATTTGAAAATCTTCGCCAATCTCCTTTCTCGTAATTCTTAATTCTAAATTCTTAATTGAATTCGCCGCGTCTATCGACCGCTGCTTGTTTTCAATCTCCGCTACGATTTCCTTTTGGATTGAGAGAGGAGGGAGGGGGATTTGAAAGTCGGCTAACATTCCCATTTTGATGTATGGCATCGTATTGCCAAGCTTTTGCTTTTCCAGTATGGCTTTTAATGAATTATTTAGGACGGCAATCAAAAATTGTGGTTCGACATTCTTGAAGTTGCTCAAAATGTAAGTGCGTTGATATGCCTCAAACTTACCCTTGTAGTATTTACAATGTCCAACATCGCCGTTGCCTGCGATTAAAATTGCTTCTTCGTCATAAGAGTATTCATCCGAAAAAGTGTGTTCTCTGGCACAAGTGAAAAATGGGTATTTGCCATTTGGGTTACCTTGATTAACGTCCTTTTTGCCAGTTGAAATATCAGCAAGTTCACCAAGCGGAACAAGGTCGTATTTTGTAGATATATTTTCCGCAACAGTATAACGCTCGCCACTTAAATTATAATCGCCACTTTTCATTATTTCGTTTCTTGGAACTAACTGGGCGGAGATTTGCGGGCTTTCCTCTGGTAATTTGCCAGTCTTTTGGAAACAACTGATAGTCTCTAACACTGCGGGCATGTCGTTTTTGGCAATCGGGCGACGCTGTGTACCGAGCGAGAAGCCATCATTTTCCACTTTCACAAACAAAACGCTGTCGCGGGTTTTGGCAAGTTCAGGGTTAAGCAAAAGAATAGAAGTTTTCACGCCACTGTATGGCTGGAATATCCCACCGGGCAGCGAAATAACGGCAATAAGCGAGTTTTTTACCAGGTTTTCGCGCAGTTGCCTGTAAGCGTTTCCGCTTTGGAAAATAATGCCTTCGGGAACAATAAAGCCCGCCCGTCCACGCGGTTTGAGGTGGGAAGCCATATAATCGACAAAGAGCACTTCGCTGCGCTTTGCCTGCACGCTGAATTTCTTGTGGGGCTGAATACCGCCTTTCGGCGTCATAAACGGCGGATTGGCAAGGATTATGTCGTATCGCTCGTTCCAAAACTCTTCGCTCGTGAGGGTGTCGTGTTCAATAATATCGGGCGTTTTGAAGCCGTGCAAATACATATTCACGCGGGCGGTGCGTATCATGGTGGGGTCAATGTCGAAACCGCGAAAATTGTGGTGTATTCTTTCCAATTCCTGTGCTGTCAGCCGTTCTTCTTCATTGGACTTGCCGGTTTCGTCTTTGCCGTCGTGCTTTTGCTGGATATGTTTATATGCCTCAATCAAAAATCCGGCTGTGCCACAGGCAGGGTCGATAATCCTGTCGTTCTTGTCGGGGTCAACAACGTTCACAATAAACTCGATAATATGTCGTGGAGTGCGGAATTGTCCCAAACCGCCCTGCGAACTCATAATGGAAAGCAGGTATTCGTAGGCATCGCCAAGGTCGTCGTTTTCGCCGTGAGTGAATTTGTCCATCTCTTTGAGGAAAAGACGCAGGGTGCGAGGGTCGTTGAATTTCAGCAATGCCCCGTTAAAAATTTCTCTAAACAGCTCAGGAAGATTGAAGTTGCGGCTCATTTTTTCAATGGCTTCGCGAAAGAGAACAAGTTGCTCCTGTCCATCGACACGCATAAGGTTGTGCCAGTCGTATTTTTCGTAGTCGCCAGAAAAATAAACCCGCTTGCCACCAAGAGAAGCACTCTCATCGTCAATATCGCTCATAAACTTATACATCAAGGTATAGGTTATGGTGTCGATCTGGTCCTGAGGATTGGGAAGTTTCCCCACCAGTATGTCCCGGGCAGAGTCGATTATGTTGTGTATTTCCATATTCTATTATATTATATTTTCTTTTCTTGTTTTCAGACGTTAATAAATTAAAAAAACTTGTTCGAACGATTGTTCATTTTTGTGTATCCCCTACGGGGAATTGCTGTTGTATGTTTGTTCATCTTTTTATTGATATGCAATGCCTACGGCGTAAAGTTTTTGCAACAACACCGGATATATTGACCCCTAAATGCAGAGGTGACCAGTCAATTTCTTTTTTGTATATGTGGGTGGGCATAGACTATCAATCATTCGTTGGAAATGTAAAAATGCGAAATAAATCTTTGCAGATTTTGTAAAGACAATAAGCAGACCCCATAAGAACTGGTAAAACAAACGACTGTTTGCCTAAATGAATTAACCAAAAATCTATCTTCAAACTGGCTGGAAATACGAAAATTAAAATGATTGAAATAACTTCAAATACAACAGAATGCTTGTAGTAATCTTTTATGCGGTGTAATTCGGTTTTATAATCTTTATTTTTGGCATCCCAAAGTTTCTTGCGTAATGGGGAATTGAACAAAATAGACAATGAGGAAATTTTGAAACCAATTATTATTGACAGGTAGGTTATTAAATCGGAATAGCTGCTAAAACTGCTATCAAACAAAAATAGTCCACCAATAAGTGAGATAATGACTGTCAGATAGAAGCATAATGAATCGTTCCCTTTCATCTGTTTATCTCATTTAATAAGTTATTACGAATTTCAGCTGAATTGAATTTGCCGTTTTCGTCTTTTGTAGCATTGATTGTGATTTTCTGCTGAAAATTCTCTGTATTATAAACGATACCAAAACCTTTTTCATCAAAACCATTAATCACGAGCGAGGAAATTTTATTATCGCTTTTTTCGTGGACTATGCTTCTGATAAAATTTTCTATTCTGGGCTTGCTGTATTTGGCCGTTATTGTAAATTCATTCGGAGCATCTGTCCCCGTTAAATCTACAAGAGCCTGCTTTTTAGTGCTATCGCTGCTAAATAAATCATTGATATGAGAAAAACTTATTTGGTTACATTCCCTCAGCGTGTTCAAAAACGCATCAATATCCTTGAATATAGTTTTTAGTTTGAAATCTGTGTCTAGTTTTTCTTTGAGCATTCTTTCAAATGCAGTTTTCTTCTGCGACTTAGAAAGATATAGCAAGTTCTTTTGAAAATGGTATAGAAAAAAGGCTTGATTGTTTAATTCTGCTTCTGTGTTTGTACGCGAATTCTCTCTTTTTTCCCCTGTGATTACATCTGTCAATTTATTATCGCGGGGAGTTGGATTGCCAAAGTTGAAAACAAAAAAAATATCATCGGTGGTCTTTTCTACGCTTATTTCAAAATAGGTTTGCTCATCATTGAACTGTATAGATTCGTTAAGTGTGGCAAAAGTATCACTTGTCGGGAAAACAAATCTGTCACCCGAACTTGTTGATTCTTCTATCAATTGCATTATCGAAAAATTAACTGCTACCATAAAGGATTACTGCTTTTCAAACTTCAGATTATTCAGCATCTTCTTAATGTCGATACCGGGACGAAAAGTTACCTTTTTCGTCTTAATCATTGAGACATTAAATTTTGCCGTTTCGGCTCCTTCGCTGCCAATGCTCACTTGAAACGCGCCAAAATCACCCAGACGGGCAATTTTACTTTCGGACAGGTGTTCGGTAAGCACTATCAATACCGACTGCATGTCGGTAGGACTGACGGTGCTGCGTTGCGCAATTTCCTTACTCAATGCGCGTAATGTAGTATCGCCTGTGCTTTTAGCGTTGGCGTACCATTTCTTTTGTTGCTGGGGTTGAAGCGGATTCCCCTTTTCGCTTACAGTGTATTTTACAGCCATGACTTTAAATTTTTATCATTAAATATTCTTAATGAAAATATCACAAAGGTACAAGCTGAATCAACATCCAACGCAGCTGCCAATTTTCGTAATGGCAGCCCCTGTTCCTCTCGCAACTGTTTTATTCGTTCTACAAATTTCATAATCTTTCAATATCTATGTGTCTTGAAATTTTTGGCAAAGGTACTGCTTTTTTCTGAATTAGCAATCAAAAACAGGAAAGAACTTATCAACGCAGATTCAAGTTCTAGGTTCAGCGTACTTTAATATATCCTTTTTCCATATTCGTTATTTTATAAATTTAGATTACCGATTTCATTTATTCGTTTATAAGTTCATTGTCCTTGTGAATGAAATTGTCGCTTTGCTCTGTCAGATTATCAAGAAAATAATCCATCAATGTTATATAAAAATCACGAAAAGTTTTAGGTTTATTTTCCTTACTTTCCAAGTCCGACATGAAAGCCTGTTTTTCGATATTTGACAGTTTATTCCACACTTTTGTTGTCAAATTTTCCCAAATAACATCTGATGCTCTGCCTGAGGGGATTTTTAATGTTTCGATAAAACTTTCCAGGCTTGCCATATGCTGACTTGAGAATTCTAACTTCATGTCAAGTTTTTTCATTTTCCCTGCGAGTTCAGCCATATCATTGCTGATTTTACTGTTGAGAATACGTGCGTATATTTGTGTTGTTCTAAGAT
>JAISRS010000028.1 GCA_031273485.1 Prevotellaceae bacterium | reverse complement strand
GCCTGTTACGGCTGTCCTTCTGACTAACGGTGATACCATTATCGGCTCCTTATTTGGCGGCGCACCGCTGTCTGCGGGCCGCTTGTGTCAGAGTAGCGGGTTGCGCGGATGCGGTCAAGTGCGGATTCCAGGAACCTCTCAATGCGTGGTTTGTCTTTAGTCCGGTGCGTCCGGCTTTTCATCGACAGTACGTACTGACATAGCCATTCCGCCTGTTGACAAAGGCGGCGGCTCTTATTCAGATGGCTCCTTCCGTATTCCTGTTTTAAGCCGGGGCGCGGATGCTTTCGGCTTTAGAGGGCGCGGCGCTTTTGCTATAAACATAGAAAGCACCCACCGCTCAGCATATCGCAGTTAAATGAAATGTTGCCTTCCTAATACACATACGGCTAATCTCATTTTTGGCTTGCCTTTACTGTAATCAGATTTATTACATAATAATATGTTCAATTTTTTATCTGTGATAATTGCATGTTTATATTATCAATAATCGAAGATATATATTGGTTATATTCTTTGGTTATGTGAAAAGATTCGGCCTGTTCTATTTCATCCCTGAATACATCTTTTATACTTTCTTTCGCATGTATTAAACCATAATAATAAAAAGTATTGTTCATATTACTGTCATTTCCTTGTTTCTTCAATTGATTTAATGAATATCCAATCCTAACAAAAGAAATATGATCATTTGGATTAATAAATATTGCTTTCAAAAAGCAGTGTATTGCATAAGAATAATTATTTTCAAATAGATTCAATTCTCCAGATTTGTTATACTCTTTATATTCTAAAGATAATTCTGAGTTGATTTTGTCAAGTACATTCGTCAATTCTTTGTAAATTGGTTGCATCACTTTATTACGGAGCGCCATTTCCGCAAGAATCTTTGCTATTATCATATAATCCTGTTTAACTAAAATGTTTATACGATTTAAATATGCCTTAAAATTATGCGTCTCCAATTCAAGGATTCTATTACAATCTTTCAACGCAAATTTGTAATTATCTAATTTCATATAAGTCTCTGCGCGCATTACTAATGTATCGATGTCGTCTTCGATATTTAGTATAGCGGAACAATCATTAATTACATCATCATACCGGTCCATTTTGCAAAATGAGTAACTTCTATTTTTTATGGCAATTATATATTTTTGATTGGTATTTTCGATATTATGAATTACTTTATTAAAATTAACAATTGCTTCGCGATATTCTTCATTAACATTGTTTTGAATTCCAATATTTAAATATGCATCATATAAAATATCACATAAATCATCACTGTTATCCGGCTTCAATATGAGTGATTTTTCCAATAAATCAATCGCGACATAAAAATCATTTTTTCTATAAGCCGCTATTCCTTTTCCAATAGTAAATTCCAATTGGTCCGGAAAATATTTATTGGCATTAGTATATAGAGTATAAGCCTCATCTATTTTTCCCAATCGCATCAGATAATTTCCATGGTTAAGGTATGCCTTTATTAGTATCGGATTTGTAAATTCACTATGGGATGAAACCATCACATTTTTATTTTCAAAATGTTTAATAGTTTCTTCATAGTGTCCTTTTAAAAATTTTATAACACCATTGGCAATTAGATGTTCAACAGAATCAGAATAAGAATCCAAAATTTTCTTAAAAGTAATTAATGCCAAATCGTTATTTTTTGGTATAAAATAAGAAAATCCGATTTTTAAGAGTATAGAGTCGCTGGTATAATACTTTAATACTTTTTCATAATTTTTTATCGCTTTTTGATAATTTTTGTTTTCATAATACGAATCGCCTGATTTTTCATAAAAATGTGATATTTCCATGTTTACAAGAGTTTTTAGATTTTCAATTTTATTTTTTAATTCCAGTGAAATATCCATTTGTAATAATATTTCGATTTCATCTTTTGAATCAAAGTATTTCTCCTGCTTGTAATAAACTAAAGCTATATGATAAATTGTCTCAACATCAGACTTGTTGGCATCCAGTAGTATTTTGCAGTCAATTAATACTTCATCATATCTGCACATTTTATAATATATATGTAAACGTTTCTTATACGCTTTTATATCTTTTTCATCGATTTTAATTATTTCTGAATAAGCTTCTATAGCATCGTTATAATTTTTAATATTTTCATAAGAAGACGCAAGATATGTTAATAGTTCAATATATTGCTTTTTATCATCCGTAATATATTTTATGGCATTATTGAAATGATTAACCGCTTCTTTGCCAATATTATTTTCTAAACAATGAATACCCCAATTAAAATATGATTCATACAATAATGGTGCTAACAATAATTCGCCGTTTTCTTTTAGTTTAATAGCGTACTTGAAATTAATTATAGCTTCTGAATAATTCTTAGCTTTTAATAATGCAAATCCCTTGCATCTATACGCATCAAAAGAACTTGGCAAACGATTTATTGCTCTGTCAAAAAATATTACTGCGTCATCATAGTTATCATCTTTTAATAGACATTTTCCTCTATCAAAAAAATAATCAAATGCGATAGCCGTATCGAGAATAAAATCAAGCATAAATGATACCGAATCTTCGTTGATAAAATCTTCTTCATATAATTTTTTCACCCAGTCTGCTTTCCACTCATCAATTTCCTGATTAGTTGTTAATGCTTTATGACAGTTACTTTCTAAAATCCAAATAAAGAGGTTCCGTTCTTTATAAAACGCGCCTTCGGAATAATCCGCCAGAAGTGATTTTGTAATAGATAAATCATTGAATACGTCTATTCCATAATTATCTGTTATTTCTTTAATAATTTGAAGAAATTGATTATCCATTTCTTTGATCCTGCGTCATTTTTGGTGTAAATTTCAAGTTCCAAAATATTCTTTATTATAATCATAATTAGTGATTTTACGTCTATATCTGTGTTGGCATCATTCCAATAAATATTCGAAAGCAAAACGCTTAATTCTTCCATTGATTTCTTCAGTACATTTCTTTTTATATGCTTGTCACTATGTATTTTTCTCTTGAGCAATATAGAAATAACTGTAATTTCCTCAACATAGTCCCCATTAGCCATATCCTTTAATAGCGCGCGGCAAAGATCATAATCATCTAAAACATTCAATCCGTAAGATTTCAGGATTTTTTTTAGAGCTTCTTCAAGTACTTCGTGCATTTTTTGATGTTTCAACTCTCTTTCTTTCTGCTCGGCAATTACAGCATCTTTTTTGATTTCATCCATAATATTGGCTTCACGAATTTTTGCCTGATTAATCACATCAAACAGAGAATCGACAAGTTGTTCAACAATTTTTTTATCAATAGATTCATCTTCATGTAATTGTCTGTTGATTATTTCTTTATTTTTGACTTTATTTGATTTAGCTATGTTTGCTACATATCCGGCTTTTGCTACTCTTATAAGCAGTTTTGCTTCTTTCTTGTAATCGGTGTTTAAATAATTAGATAGAACTTCACATAAAAAATGTCTATTTATAAACGCCTTTAAGCCATGTATATTTGAAATCTCGGAAAGCACATTTTTTAATAGTATTGACATCTTTCAATTTCTACCCATGCTTTCATGTCAAGATGTCAACCCAAGAAACCGTCAGATTTGATTTGTTTTTCTTTAATTATCTCAATAACTTTTTCTCGTACCGCCTCTTCATGTGACTCTGCCTGTTCTTTTTCGATTTCATGTTTTTCGTTTTCTATTTGTTCCATAAAAAGAGGGTATAATTTTCCCAATGAACCCAGATCAAATATTCCGGCAATGCTCATATCATCACCGGAACCTTTTTTGCTCAACTGCGGCAAAGTTTGTCGAATATCATTATAGACAACATCAAAGTCCTTTTCAATAAAATTCATTGAAAGCGTCCGGTAAAACCGCGCTAAATATTTTTCATTATCGTGAACAGGGTAAGAATCATCTATGCCGTCACTGCAAAGAAATATCCCCGCTGGAATATCCATGTTCACAAATGATACAGTTGGGTCATTATTTTTTGCATTATCAGCTTTCGGATCTAAACTTGATAGAACCTTTCTGGCCATATCGGATGCGTCATCATCACAAATGGAAGTTGTTACATTAAGAAAGCACCTGTCATCCCAAGGGGCAGGTTGTGAAAAAACGCCGTTATTATCCAGTATTGTAAACCGCCCGTCTCCTATATGAATGCCAACCCAGTATTTTTCACAAATTGCCGCAGCAATAAGCGTGGTGCCGTAAGCATGACGAAAATCTTCGGCCCCGCTTAAATAACGCTGCTTTGATTGCTCTGATAAATCGCACATTTCTGAATTTCCGAAAGGTCTGCCGTCAAAATCCGCTTTCACTTTTTCATTCCAGGTCTTGATTATACTTTTGATAAGCTGGTTTATTTCTTCTTTTGAAGGTAATAAGCCTTTCTTTCGTTTTTCCCGCAAAAAATCGGCTATGCAGTTCCGTGCGCTCTCCGCCGCAAACCGCGAGCCTTTATCGCTTCGGAAAAAATCATCCCCGCCGTGCCCGTCGGCAACTACCGCAATACTGCCAAGGGGTTTGGTTTTAAACAGTGGCTGTTTTTTGCGTTCCCATGTACTTTGATCCCCTATGCAGGTTTCATAGTAATCGTGCGTACCGTTTACGGCAAGGCTATAGTCCTGACATACTTTTCCTGTTTTTATATGGTTCGCACCTTGTACTGAAACAGCAAATACCTTCCGATTATTCATTTCATTCATTAGTTTCACGTTTTACCATTCATCGTCACTGTTATCGGCAGCATTTTCCTCGGCAATTTCTTTCAAATCGTCATTCAGTTGTTCCTGTTTGGTTTTAGTTTCACTGCCTACCTGTGTGCTTTTACTTGCAACCTTAGATGCCCTGACGCTTACAAATTTGATCATTTTTTTGAGCATAGCCCCGTTGTTGACCTCTAAAACAGCTTCGGAAGTTCCTGTAAATTGTTCCAATACATCATGATTGGCATCGTGACCTACAGCGAGAGCGACCTTTATCGCGCATTTGAACCAATTATTGCTTTTTAATTCATCCAGTTCAGACTTCCAATTATCGGTAGGCTCTCCGTCTGAAAGCAGAATTATCGCGGGCGCAAAAGCGCCGGAAGCCTCGTTCAAGAATTCTTTGGTAGAAAGCTTCAGGTTCAGTTCTTTACAAGCGGCACCAAAATCCGTTACACCAGTAGCGTTGATGTAATTCCAGCGAAAACTTTCGGCATCAATCGGGCCTGATGACGTAATCCATCTGCAACCGGAATCAAACTGCATTGCGGCAATTTTAATTTGCGCGTCAGCATTGCTGGATGATATGTCCTTTATTTCAGGAACAAGTTCATCAATAGCGGCATTGACTTTGCCGATTTTATCACCGCTCATACTGCCAGATGTATCAATAATAAAGAAAAGAACCATTGTTTTTCTGGGCACCGCTTCCACTTCATCAATTAAAGACATATTAAACTCCTTATAGTCTCAAAATTATATAACCTCGGCTTTTGTACCGCCGAAATCAAATGTGCTGCTTTTATTCAGGATTATAGCTGATCCGGGAGAAACTGTTGATTGCTTCTCATTGTTTGATACAATCCATGCCTTGTCCGAAACATTTTTTAATTCAAATTCATCGTTTCTTTGCATAACTTCCGCCGCAAGCGTAGAATAGTCCAAGGAATCTTCTATTGTGTGGCACGCATACAGCTTTGTTCTTTGATGAACCGGAACATTATATTTCTTTGTTTTTATATACATCGGGAACTTATTCTTTTTCCCGCATTTTGGACAAGCCGTTTCCTGTACGGCATCGGCAAAAAAGACCTCACCGCAGGAACATTTGAAAATTTCCGACCTAAGCCTGATAAACAGGCGCAACCAGTCTATTTCAAGCACACGGTACGACTGGTCGTCCAAAGTCTGCTTGCTAAAAGCTTTCTGAAACATTTCTTGCAGGCATTTTGGATATAGCTTCCACCTTTTTATCGCGCCTCTATGTACGCCCGGTTCCGGTCTGTTCGAGGTATCCTGCGGGTCATAAATGAAAACCGGCTCTTTACCGTAAAACTTCTTTTCATTTTCCTCGGTCATGCAGGGGACGCAGGTTTTCTTGCCTTCCAAAGGATGGGAATTGATAAAAAGTAGAAACAAAACCACACCCAATGAAAAGCTGTCTGTCTTCACGCTTGGCGCATCTTTGCCTAATACTATTTCAGGGGCCATATAACGTGCTTTTCCCGCTATGCCGCTTGATTTGCCGTATTCGGATACATTATCGTTGTCGCAAATTAAAACAGCGCCGTTTTTGGGGTTAATAAAAAAGTTACCGTCATTCAAGTCCTGATAACTATACCCTTTATTGTGCAGTTCCCTGAAACCGGCGGAAATATTCAGCGCGGCGTTTAACATCGCGTTAACGCTATTAAACTTTTCTTTTGCCAACAGAAAAAACGTAAAATCCTTGTATTCAGACGGGCGCAAATCCATTACATAGCCAAACGCTTCTTCATCTTTTTCCGTAATATCAAGCGGCCAAAGAAATGACGCAGTCGGCGCGCCTCTCTTGATATTATTATCAAGGTTATCGTAGAACTTTTTCGGGTGTTTGATTTTTTTTCCTGTGTACCATTTCAAGGCTTTGAGCGCGCCGTTGTAGTCAACTTTATAGACCGCGCCTTGACCGCCTTCGCCAATAAAATCCAGTACCTTTACGGTTTTGCCGGATTTGGTTTTTATGCTATATCCTTTAGATAAATACATCATATCTTGCCTGCTTACAGGTTTCCTCCTCGTACATTGATTTTACTAACATTTTGATACTCGCCCGTCTGTCCGCACCAAGGGCAGGTTAAAGTTGTTTTTCCGGGCGTACCGCAAAATATGTTTCCGCATATACATTGGGCAATATTCATAGTGCCGCAATATGGACAGCCCGGATAATCGGACGACGGCTGCATAGCGCCGCTGGTTACTTCACTGTCAAAACCTTCACGGTGCGCTTTTTCAAGGTCGGTTTTGAAAGCCCATGTCCGTATCCAATCGCTATCCTGTTCCTCTATCCGTATTCCGAAGAGTCTCGAATCTTTTTCATCTTTATGATGGTTCGGACATTTGCAGAGAACAACTTTAGCGTTTAGACGCTTTCTAAACTTTTCTTTCATCTTTTATCCCTATGCGTCTCGATTGTCAAATGCAGGTTGCATTTTGTACATACATACCTTGCCTTGCCAAACTCGCGTATAAACGGCTGGTCGCTGGTATGGGTGCTTCCCCATCCGCCGCGTAATCCCGAATGCCATCCGTTACGCATTTTATCACGTCCGGTTACTTTGTCTGTAACATCAAAGCGTACAAACTGTAGTGAGAACCATGCCCCGCATTTTGGGCAATGATGCGTTTGAATCCAATTTCTGATGACCGGAATTAAACTTATGAGTACCATTATAACAATTGGCCAAATTATCAAAGAAGTCATTTTT
>JAISRS010000013.1 GCA_031273485.1 Prevotellaceae bacterium | reverse complement strand
GTTTTGGTTGTGGGAAGCGTCTATATTTTGTCGGCAGCAATACCCCGCCTGTTTTCGCCGCAGGAAACCAACGCGCAAGGCATGTTTATACTGGCAATTTTGGGAATAGTTATCAACGGTGCGGCGGCGCTTCGCACCCGTAAGGCAAGTTCAATTAACGAGCGGGTGGTTTCGCTTCATTTGCTTGAAGACGTACTGGGCTGGGCGGCGGTTTTAGTTGGTTCCGCCGTCATGTATTTTACGGGACTTACTGTCATCGACCCGATACTGTCGGTGCTTATCGCTTGTTTTGTGTTGTTTAACGTATTCAAAAACATCAGGCAAGTATTGCCGATTCTGTTGCAGGGTGTTCCTGCGGAAATTGAACCGGAACACCTCATCGAAGAATTAAAAGAAATTGAGCATATCGCCAATGTTCATGATTTGCATATATGGTCGTTGGACGAGGAATACAAAGTCCTTACCGTTCATGTAACCCTTAAAGAAACATTGCCCATGGAGCGTCTTGTCGGATTAAAAGAAGAAATCCGCACCGTTCTCAAAGAGGAAGAAGTAACCCACGCTACCATAGAATTTGAAATGCCTGACGAAACCTGCGCTTTTGAAAATTGCGTATAATCTCCGCAGTTGCGTATGGGATAAATAAAACGAAAGTCGATTAAATCAGTATTAACCCGCTCTCCTGCATCAAAACGCGGGTGAGCATAAAATAAAAAAGATATGTTAGATTATTCTTTGCACGAAAACCCGTTGACGGAGCGTTTTCGCAAAACACTACAAAGCGTGAGGTCAGCACATAGTTAAGATTTTACTCTTCCGTCGATTCCCGCAGCCTCATTTCCGCATCCAGCGCTACCGTTCGGTTGGGCGCTTCGGGATTTTTGATTTTTTCAAGAATCAACTCGGCGGCGGTCTGTCCCATTTTCTCGAAGGGCTGTTCAACAGTCGTCAGTTGCGGATATACAATCGTGGAAAGAACCGTCCCCGAAAATCCTGCTATGGCAATTTCTTCGGGAATTTTGACGGATTGTTCGCGCAGGTAGTTCATCGCCCCGATAGCCAACGTTTCCGTAAAGGCAAACAGGGCATCAAACGGGATTTGGTTCTTCAACAGTTTTTCAGCGGCTTGCCTGCCGTCTTCTATGGTCATTCCGGTTTTTACAACTAAATTTTCGTCGTATGGAATATGGAATTTTTCCAGACAATTCCGGTATCCCCTGTAACGTTCTCCGGAGTTCAGGATATAATCAGGAGCTTGTAAGTGGGCAATTCGCTTTCGTCCGCTACGGATAAGATGTTCAACCAGAAAAAAAGATTTGGTATAATCGTTTATCACCACTTTTGAAACATTCGGGTCGTTGGGAACACGGTCGTAAAACACCATTGGGATGCCCTCTGCCTGCAATCGCGCGTATTCTCCCGCATTAGCCGAATGGTGGCAAAGGCAGATAATGATGCCGTCCACCATAAACCGTTCCATCATCAGCAGGTTTTCGCGTTCTACTTCCGAATTTTCGTTGGATTGGGCAATGATGACTTTCAAACCTTTGGGATGCAGCACCTTCTGTATGGATTCAATAACAAGCGCAGCACAGGGCGTAAGCATTTCCGGCACAATGACGCCTACGGTATTCGTCCTCCCGTATTTCAGGTTGGTCGCTACCGGGTTGGGCTTGTAGCCGAGCGTCTTTGCAGCTTCCAGCACCTTTTCCTTCGTTTCCCTGCGGATGTTTTTATCGTCCGCAAGCGCACGCGATACGGTTGAAACCGAGAGTAGCAGATGCTTTGCGATGTCTTTTATCGTTACACGTTTCATGACTGTATGTTAAGATTTTCTATTAAACGACTTTTAACCCATTCGTATGCTTTATGCGGATTGATAATTTGTTTGCAAAGATACATGTTTTCCGGTGATTTTCGCAAACAGATTATCTTGCGTTGAAACTGCAAAAGTAATCGTTTTTTGATTATTATCGCAAATGTAGCGTAACCTGTGATTTTTTTGTTTCGGATAAAAAATGTATCTTTGCGACGGATAAGATTTTAGCGTATTCATTTTAAATGATTGAAGATATGATAGATCGTGAATTTTACAGTATTGAAACGTCAGCCCGGAACTTTACCGGGCGGATAAGGTGTTATCTTGGAAAAAAAATGTATCTTTGTATCCGGTTAAAGTAATTGTTCTATGGAACTTCAAACGATTTTTTCAATAGGTCATGGCAATAAAACCATAGAAGAGTTTGTATCGGAACTGCATAGTTACGATATAAAGTTTCTTATTGACATACGCTCAAAACCGTATTCAAAATATAGTCAACATTTTTCGCAGCAACCGTTAAAAGCACTTGTTGAACGGGAACAGATTAAATATGTGTATATGGGACAGGAATTGGGAGGATTACCGACTCACGATTCATCATGTTTTACAAGCGACGGAAAAGTTGATTATGACAAACTGAAAGAAAAAGATTTTTTCAAAGAAGGATTACATCGCTTATTGAAAGCCAATTCACAGGGAATCAGAGTTTGTATCATGTGCAGCGAAAGCGACCCCAAAATGTGTCATAGAAGTAAATTGATCGGTGTTGAATTGCAAAAAATGGGCATAACGCTACAGCACATTATTGGTATCTCAAAAATAATTACACAAAATCAAGTCATTACCGAATTAACAAAAGGTTTTGGACTTGTCAATCTGTTTGGCGAAGAAAATTTAACTTCAAGAAAAGCCTATTTAGAAGTGTGAAAATTTATACAATAGGAGTTTACGGATCAACGGAGAAAGCGTTTTTCGACAAGTTAGTTGAGAACAGAATAGACATGTTTTGCGACATTCGACTGCGGCGAGGTGTTCGCGGAAGTGAATATTCTTTTGTCAACAGCAATTATTTGCAAAGTAAATTGGCTGACTTGGAAATAAAGTACGGTCATATTTTGGATTTAGCCCCAACAACTGAAATTCGCGAACATCAAAAAGCCGAAGATTTGCGACAGGGCGAACATAAGCGCGATAGAAACAGGTTAGGCGCGGTTTTCGCTGCTGAATTTAAAAATAACATCATTGAAAAATTTGATTTTGATTCTTTCATCGAAAATTTAGAAAATAATGGAGCAAGTCGTATTGTCTTATTTTGCGTTGAAGGCAGAGCGGAAGCATGTCACCGGTCTATTGTTGCAAATGAATTGCACGAAAGATATAATCTTGAAATAGAACACCTTTGAGTATGAGCAAAATCCTGATTGTTTCAAAAACGAGACTGTCAAACGACCTTGTTTGCGTAGGCGGCATTGATATGGAGAAATCTTTGTCGGTTAGGTTATTGGATAGAAATGGCTATCACGAAACGACATCGGATTGTCCTTATAATATTCGCGAAGTATGGGAAGTGGAATATATAAGCAGTCCTCGTCCATTGCCTCATTCGGAGGACATAAACGTGCGCAGCAGAAAGAAAACGGACATACTTAAACAAGACATATCCATCCTGGATATTTTGAGAAAATGTAATTTCAATGTCTATACCGGCAGCATACGAAACGTTTTTGAAGGCAAATTGAAATGCACCGGTTCAGGCTCTTTTTACATTTCGGAAGAAAGCGTTCCGCAAAACAGTACCTGTTTTTGGATTTGTGATAAAAATATTGCCAGACAAGATTACCGGTCAAAAATCAAATACAATTACAATGACGGAAGTCGCTCCTGGGGTTACAAGATTTCTTATGTTGGCTTGGACGAAAATCCGGCTCAAATTATTCAACAAGGTACGTTAGTGAGATTGTCGCTGGCTCATTGGTGGTCGCCTGACGATTCGGAAGACGAAGAAAGGTGCTATCTTCAATTATCAGGCTGGTATTAAAAAAAGGCGATATGTAAAATATAGTCTGGATGTGCTTCTCTCCATCAAACGAATAAAACCGGCCGCGAACATCTTCACGGCTGTTTTCATTTTATCAGTATCTCATCAGTTTTCCGTCGCCTGCAAACGTTTGCAGGTATATTTATTCAAAAAACGCATTATCATTACTGTTCGACCGACTACTTTTGTGTTGTAAAAATTAATAACATTAAAAAATATACCATGTATGTATTTGGAACAGATTTTTGGATTACAGGGAAAAACGGCTATCGTAACAGGCGGAGGTCGTGGAATCGGACAGGTTATAGCTGTCGGCTTGGCAAAAGCAGGAGCGGAAGTCGTTATTATCAGTCGTTCGGGAGGTCGGAAAACCGTAGATATGATAGAAAAAACAGGCGGCAAATCTTATGAATTGAGAGCCGATGTTACAAAAGAAAATGAAGTGGACAGCGCATTGGAAACAATCATCAAACGCTCGAGAAAAGTCGATATT